>CADBOC010000196.1 GCA_902796175.1 Oscillospiraceae bacterium
AAAGCCTTTCCGAAAAACCTACATTTTCGTTTGGCGTTTTCCTACATTTTAATTTTACCCTTTACAGACAGCCGTATTGCGTTTGGATCTGCCCCGAATTCATGCGCGAATCGGTCGACAGCTTCCGGCGAACACGCAATTCTCGGAAGATACCGTTTGTCGAGTTTTGAGAGCTGTTTAAATCGGTATGCCCTGCGAATCAAAAAAACCGCGCCTGTGATCAGCAGTGGCGCAAGCGGCGGAATCAGATATTTAAAGGGAAATTCGTCGCCTTCCAAGCATCCATAAAGACCAACGCATGCTACCAAAAACGTGACAATCGACAAAAAATTCATCAAAGACTTCATCCAGGAATCGTGAAAATCGCCCCAGATCTCAATATGACGGCATGAGGAACATACGCTGTTCAAATGCAACTCCGCATATTTTGTAAGATTAGAGAGATCTTGTGCAACAGCAAGCAGCTTCTCAGTATCCTGATCCATCTTCTCCCGGGCTTGCCGCTCACGCTTATCAACGCCTCTTTGCGTCAGAGTGCCTTTGTCGTTGTAGCTTCCGGTGATCCTTAATTGTTGTCTTTTTATGTTCAGGCGTCCACATGAAGAACATCGATGAAATGTTATAACAGGAATTGTTTTCTTTAACGTATACTGTGTGTAGATCCCCATAAATAACAAAGCCCTCCCATAGATTACCAAGCGAAACAAACAAATCATACCACATCATACTATGATGTCAACACATCTCCGTTTGAATGCGCCCGAAATCGGGTTGAATGAAAAAACGCCTGTTCAGGAGACGCTTTTCTATACGCCGAAGCCCGTAAGAGCGTGCGGCGAACCGTGTAACGGTTTTTATATGAGAGCGGTCCATAAAGAGTTTCAGAAACGGTCAAAGATCCGGGGGAAGCGACTTGTGATCCCATTGGAATGAATGCAGCGGCTCAAAAAACAGCCGCCGCGGACACAGGTTCCGTCGGCGGCTGTTTTTTCATGGTTACCGGTTTCTGTAAATGGGACAGTCCTCGTAATGATCGCCGTAATCCGCTTTGCAGGTATATCTCACCTGCGAATCGTCAACGTCCATTTTTCTGCCGCTGAGCTTACAGATAAATTTGTCGTTCGAGTTGCCGAAAAATGAGTTACTCTCATAATCAAGATACGGACAGCGCGCCATCAGTCTCACCTCCTTTTTATGTGATCAGGGAAACAAATATATACTCCCCTTATCCATACCGAAACAACGGCTTTGCCGTCTCCCGCACGCTCTCAATTCTCATGACATATCATGACCGGTTGTTCTTTTTCTGCCGCAGCAACCGCAGTATGAATTTGTCAAAGGCTGCTCGGAACCGCAGGAACAGATCCATGAACTTGTTCTGACCTGCATAGGGATCCCCTGCCCGAGACGGTCCTCACTCTCCTGCAGGGAAAAGTGATCGTCCATGATCCTTCTTATGGATTTGAGATACTGTTTTGAATCCGCAATATTGTCGACCATATCAATCAGCATCATATGTCCGGATACTACGACCAAACCGACGATCAACCCGATCATCACGCCGAGAAGAACAACGCCTGTGTCATCGCTGTTATAAGAAACAAAACTGCCGAGCACTCCTCCGCCTGCCATTAAACCGAAGACCAGAAAAAAACACCCTATTTTTGAGACGGTCGTCCAACCAGACCCGGAACCGTTATCGATGTCAAACAATCTGTTCCGACTTGCGTTGTGAATCGTATTGCCGCTCTGCACTCTCTCTGTTCGGCCGGAGGAGATTTGTCTATCCGAAAAAACAGCCTTGCGAAAAGCCGCCTCCTTTTGTTTGGCAACCGTCTCTCTTGCAAGAAGCTCCGCCGCCCAATTCCGGATACGCTGCGTTGTTTCTTCAGAAACAGGATCCTCACACAATATACTTAAATTCTGCGCACAATCTGAACAAGTATTAAAATAAACGCCGCCTAAGACACGGGTAAAGCTATCATAGTGAAGCCTGATCTCTTTCCCGCAGCAATCACACTGCTCCATATCACACCTCCTGCGATATAGTTTTTCAAATCATAACAATTTCATCATTGCATTTTAAACTAAAAAAGTCAATACACCGCTGTTTGAATGCGTCTGAAAACGGAATAAGCAAAATGATATTCCATTTATTCGCAGAGAAGAAAACAAAACCGAAACAGAAAATGATACGCAGTCCTGTCTTCCCTCGGGAGCTGCGTCTTATGAGGTTTTCCAAAAGCAGCGTCCTGCGATCAACAATTGTTGTCTTTTCATATTCAGACGCCTGCAGGA
This sequence comes from Oscillospiraceae bacterium, assembly GCA_902796175.1. GTDB lineage: Bacteria > Bacillota > Clostridia > Oscillospirales > Acutalibacteraceae > RUG806. Next base: position 2,299 of record CADBOC010000196.1, read on the forward strand.
GGAACATCGGCGGAAGGAGATAACGGATCTTTTTCTTTAAGGCATATTGCGTATAACCCCCCATAAGATCGCTTCATCCTTTTTCTGCGGTCAATACAGATCCGCCGTATCAGTCTTTCGTCGGCACATCTGCCACTGTATAGACGGAGCTGTCGCGTTTTTCAGCCAGCATGATTTGAAAAGCAGCGATCTGATTATATAAAACCTTAGAAAAGCTCGCCTCGGAATACTGCTCTATGAGTTGATCGAAAAGCGACGCGCGCCGCATGACGTCCGCCTTTAGAAGATAAAGATCATCTCTGTCATCCAAAGCCTTTTCTATGACTTCGGTCAGGATCGGCAGCATCTCAAGCCTGCACAGTTCCGCGTTTTTCCCGTCATGCTCATCATCACACGCCCAGGCTGCATGGAGCAGAGCGAAGGCCGCAGATCTGTTGTCGCAGTCCCTTGAATTGATCAGGTGCTGCTTGTAAAACACTGCGGCAAGATTTGAACGGAAGGCTATTCCGCAACAGGTTTTGTATGCGTGTGAATTCAGGTATTCGCGTGTAACGGACGACGGATCCTCAACGCTGTCAGACACATATCCGCAGTCCGGACATTTTTGAACCCAAAAAGGCATGGTGCTTCGCTGCATTTCAGGCGGACGCATATCCAGGTCACACGCACCGAAAGCATTCGTGCTTCCGATAACAGTGTACTCGTTTTTACCTCCGCAGATATAACACTTGCAATGTTGAGGGAAAAATGTTGACATATTCGCCCGCTCCTTTTTCAGTCATTTCTGAACCGGTATCGCGCAGTCGACACGGATGATTTTTCATAACGATCTCAGTATACCATATTCTATTATGAAGTCAAGGCATTTCCGTTTGAGTGATCCCGAAATCGGTTTGAATGAAATACGGACCTGTTCAAGCGGCGATCACGTCCGTTCAAACGGTTTTCAGGGCCATCCAAAACAAACCGCATCGACGTTCATTCAAAATAAACGCGCGTTTGTTCGGAATTCATCGATATGGCATTGCAAAACAATACAGAAATATGTATAATAGAGAAAGATTTTACCAAAACAAGGGGAATGTTCGCCATGAAGATCGCGATCATTGAGGATAACCCGGCGGAGGCGGGGCGGCTTGAGAAGCGCGTGGAGGCGCTGCTGCCGGGGGAGCTGGCGGGGGCGGAGATCCACCGGTTCCCTTCCGCGGAAGCGGTCGTTTCGAGTGAGGCGCGGTACGATCTGTATCTGATCGACTGCCTGCTGCCCGGAAAAAGCGGCGTAACGCTCGCGAAACAGATCCGCCTGACGCAGCCGGACGCCGCGTTCATTTTTACGACCGCCTATCTGGAGTACGCCGCCGAGGGGTACGAGACGGACGCGCTGCGCTATCTGCTGAAGCCCGTTTCGGATGAAAAACTGGCCGAAGCGCTGGGCGCTTTTGCCGCGGGGCTTTCAAAGGACCCCATGGTGGAGATGACCGGAACGACCCGTTTTTCGGATTATACGCGCGCTTCGCGCATCGTATATCTGGAATACATGGACCGGGGCTCGCTTGTACGGCTGGAAGACAGACTTGTGGAGACGCAGAAGAACCTTCGCACCTTTGAGCGCGAGCTGCCGGAAGGGACCTTTTTCCGGACCTCGCGCAGGTTTCTCGTAAACCTGCGGCACATATCGGAAAAGCACGCCGATACGCTGATCTTACAGAACGGAGAACGCGTAACGGTCAGCAAACGCAGACTTTCGGCGTTCAACGAGGCGTACGCGCAGTACCTGAAACGGAGATAGCGATGCTAACGGCATTGTACTGTCTGAAGGATCTTTCGGAGCTATTGAGCTTTCTGCTGCTGATGCGCGTACTGTTCCGCGAAACGCCTTACCCCGGAAAAGGCAGGGCGCTGCTGCTCATCGGCGTGAGCGCCGTCTGCAGCGCGGCGGGCGCGCTGCTGCTGCCGCCCAGAACCGAACACGCCTATGAGATCCTTGATTTTATCGCGAACCTGCTGGCCGTTCTCGCCATCCCGCTCATTTTCCGCAAACCGCGCCTGCCGCGGGCCATTTTTACGCTGTTTTTATACTTTTTCGCCATCGATACGCTGTGGAGCTTCGCCGTCTCTTTTCTGCCGGACGCCGTCGCGGCGGAGGCGGCTTTCGATATCGCGGTCTCCGCGGCGGTCTCGGCGGCGCTTTACGCCGCGAAGCGCTCAGAGCGCGCAGGGCTCCTCGCCGGGGCGCTGCAGCAGATCTCGCTGCTTCCGGGGCTGTCGCTGCTGCTGTTTGAGCTCACCTGCTATTACCGGGAGTTCGGGGCGAGCAGGGCCTGGTTCAACGCCTTTTTCATGCTCTCGGCCTGCCTGATGTTCGGCAGCGTCGGGCTTTTGCTCTACCGCGTTTACCGGCTTTCGGCGGTCAGGAACGAGATGCTGCAGAAACTGAACGACCAGCTGGTCTACGCCGCCGAACGGGAGGCCTCGGATGAATCGCTGCGGCGGTTCCGGCACGATTTCAAAAACCACACGCTTGTGATCGCCGCCATGCTCGAACAGGGGGACGCCGACGGCGCCAGACAGTACTTTTCGGCTTTGACAGATGAGACGCGGGAGGCGCTGCCACGCTTTTCCACCGGCAACACGGTGGTTAACACCCTGATGAACGTGAAATACGCGCAGGCGGCGGCCGCCGGGGCGGAGCTGTGTTTTGAAGGGCTGCTGCCCGCCGGGGGCGTGGATCCAAAGGACATGTGCGTGCTGGTGGGCAATCTGCTTGACAACGCGATCGAAGCCTGCGCCCGCCTGCCGCGGGAGGAGAAAAAAACGATCTCGGTCTCAGCCTCCGGCAGAAACAACGTACTGATCCTGACGGTGGAAAACCCGGTTCCGCCCAAGACAGGCCTGAAAAAGAACGCGCTGCCCGCCACGTTAAAGACCGACAAGCGGGCCCACGGCATCGGCCTTAGAAACGTAAGAGATACCGCGAAACGCTACACAGGGACCCTGACGCTGCGGGCGGAAAACGCCGTGTTTACCGCCGAGCTGTATCTGGAGCTCCCTGCCGGGAGCGCGGAATGAAAGAAAAGAGGCGTATCATGAAGACGTTCACAAAAACAGTATCCTGCCTGATTGCCCTGCTCATGCTGCCGGCATTCCTGCCCGTTCTGCCCGCCGCGAAGGCGGAAACCGCGCACAGCCGGGGCGAAACGATCGAGCTCGGCGCTTACCCGCAGACGCCGGTCGCGGACGGCGATCTGACCGCCGCGCTCGACGCCCTCGCAGAGGATCTCCCATGGCTGGCTCTGGGCTACACGGCGGATCCCGCCGGGGAATACGCCTTTTACCGGGAAGTAACGCTCTCGGGGCGGCGCTACCGCGCCATCCGCTTTACCCAATACAACAGCGAGGCTTCACAGACCCGGTACGGCTATATGACGAACACCGTTTACTGGTTTCGCTATGAGCCGATCGAATGGACGCTGCTGGATCCCGACAGCGGTCTGCTGATCGCGGACAGGGTGCTGGATACGCAGGCGGTCAATTTCAGCGTGTATGGCGGGAGCTACGCGGACGAGGCGCATACCTGTTACCTGAACAATTACGCGCACAGCGCTTTGCGCGCGTGGCTCAACGGGCTGTTCAGGCGATCCGCCTTTTCGGACGATGAAGCGGCGCTGCTCATACTGAACGAACAGGACAACGGCCTGTACGATATGGGAGACCCCTACGCCCGGTACGCCTGCGAAAACACGCGCGACCCTGTGTTTCTGCTCTCTTATTTTGAGGCGGGAGACGAGGCCATGTTCCCGGACGACGAAAGCCGCGTTCGCGTGGGTACGGACTACGCCCGCGCGATGGGCGCGACGAATTACCACTACCAGAATCCCGACGTTTTTCCGGACAATGATTACTGGTTCTTAAGAAGCCCGGGGGCGAATCCCGCGAACATGGGATACGTGGGAACTGACGGAAGGCTTTACGCGGATATGGACTGCGACCACGCGGACGTCGGCGTCTGCCCTGCCGTGTATCTGGATCTGGACGCCTATGACCGGATGCGCGCGGCGGATCCGGACGGCCCGGATGAGCCCGATACCCCCGACGCGCCGCCCGCGATCGCCTATACCTTCGAAAACGGCGTTCTGACCTGCGGCGGAAGCGGCGAGATCCCTGCGGCCGGCAGCGACAACGCCCCGCCCGCCGCGTACGCGGCTGAATGCAGAGCCGTGATCCTGGAGGAAGGGATCGGTTCTGTCGCGGGCGGCGCGTTCGCCGGCTACCGCGAACTCGCGGCGCTGGTCGTAAACGGAACAACGACGCTGCAGACAGGCGCCTTCACGGACTGCCCGTCGCTTGAGACCGCGATCGCGAAAGCGGAGCTGACCGCCGCGCCCGGCGCGTTCGGCGAATACGGGCCGACCGTCTATTATCCGGCCAAAACGCCGCCAAAGGGCGAGATACCGCCCGGCGCCGTACCGTACCGCTTTGAAGACGGCACGGTGTACTTCGGCGGCAGGGTACTCATGGATATCTACACGCTGCTGGACGTGACCTCGGTTCTTTGCGGCTTATACGAAAACGTACAGAAACTGCGCTTCGACAGCTTTACTGCGCAGGGCTTTTCCGTCTACACCTTCGACGAAGGAAAACATACATGGGTACGCGCAAAGCGCGACACGCTGGATAACGCGAGCTTTACCGTGCAGCTGCCCGCGCAGGACGGCTGGCGGACCGTGACCTTCAACGAGTTCTGCCGTACCGCCGCCGCGGATACGCCCGATTCTTTCCGCCTTGCCGCCGAGACCGAGAGCGGCGAAACGGTGAAGGAGACCGTATTTCAGGTCTTTTTCGGTGAGATCCGCGAAGCCATTCAAAGAGCCCTCAAGTGGATCGTCGGGATCCTGAACGCGCTGTTCAACCTGCTGACCCGCTTCCGCAAACTCTGATCTCCCCCTCCCCCTGTTGCTGCCGACGGCGGGGTCTCCCCGCCGCCGGCAGCGCATAAAGAAGAAGGATCCCCGAACCGTTAAGTCCGGAGATCCTTCTTCTTTTTTCTGTTATCTCAGCCGCGCGCGAAGCGCGGCTGAGAAACGCTTTTCAGAGATCCGATCGGGCAGCAGCCGGCGGCGTTCAGCCCCGCACCTGCACCCAGCAGATCACATTGGAGACGTTCTCCTGCCCCGTGGGATCGGTCAGGGATTCCGTCGACTTAACATAGGAATAGGTGCAGTCGCGATAACGGTACTGCGTATAACCGTCTTTGGTCGTAACGGTACGCGTTTTTTCGTTGTACCAGCAGTTTTTCAGCACCGATCCCCAGGGGCCGTACCGATAATGGCCGTCGGCGTAATCCACAACATCGAGGTTGTCATCGATCCAGCCTGTGGACTCATAAACCGTACAGTTATATCCGCTGGAGGTCCAGCCCTGCTGATAATGCGTCCAGTCGTTGGCGGCGGTTTTCCATCTCTCATAAGAAAACTGCTGCTTGGTTTCGGGCTGGATATAACGTGTTTCGACCTCTCTTGAATCCGTAGCCGTAACAGCGGCGTTCTGCCAGCCGCTCCAGCTGCCCCATGTGCTGCCGGTCTGCTCCCAGCCTTCAAGCGAGGAGGAGGAAGACGTGGTATGCAGATCATAGGTATACTTCGTGCCTTCCACAGCGGCGCCGGTGGGCGCTTCGGCCAGCGGGATCCAATCCGAGATCCACTGCGCGTACAGGGTAACGCTGCCCGCGGCGGAAACTGCGGTCTCAGCGGAGACCTGCGTTCCGCCGACGGCGGAGGTATACCAGCCCGCGAAATTCCAGCCGTCTCTGACAGGGACAGGCAGCTCGCCGTACGCGCTGTTGATCAGAATGGTCCTGGTTCTGTCAGCTTCGGCGAGCGAACCGCCGTTCGGATCGAACAGGAGTGTGGCGACGCCCGCAAGATAGGTATCAAACGCTGCGACAGTGATCTCTTCAATCTGCGCGTCTGAAAGGGCTTTTCCGTCCAAGCCTTTGATGAGCCCGTTCGCATTCAGCGTTCCGCAGAGCAGCAGCTTCCCTTCCGAAAGCTTCAGCTCCGTGGTGTTTTTCGACTCGGGATCGCGCACTGCGTTTACATTCCTGCTGAGCATCGCGGTCCCGCTGCCGGAGGAGAGAACGGATTCGCCGTAAAGCATCAGCTCAGTATCCGCAGCGGAAAGCGCAAGCGCGATACCGGCGGCGGTTACCCGCACCTGCCCGAGCTCTAACGAGGGGGATGAGATCCTGAGCGGCGTTTTGCCGGAGGAAACAAAAAACGCGTTGCTGATCACCGTTTTTGCGGCGTCTGATTCGATTACAAGATCCGTAAAGGTCTTATCCGATCCGTTGAAGGTGAACGAAGAAACGGAGGAGGGAACGCTAAGCGTTTTTCCGTCAAGATCCGCGCAGGACTCCGCAACCGTCAGGTCGATCCGGCTACAGCCGGACTGCAGCGCGGCCTGCACCACGTCGGAGTTCGAAGCGCGTACGGTAACGCTGTCCATACCGTCGAAGACATGCTCGCCGAGCGAGGTGATGGTTTCATTGATGTTGCATACATGCAGCGACCGGCAGTTCGCGAACGCGTAAGCCCCTATGCTTGTAACGCCCGGCGCTTCCACATAGATCAGGGATGAACAGCCGTCAAACGCGTGGGCGGGAATCTCGGTCACGGTCTTCGGCAGCTGAACGGTACCGATGTTTTCGCGGTTCGCGGTGTTGCGGAACGCGGTATCGCTAATCCCGACAACTTTTACGGCCTTTCGCGTACCGTTTTTGTTCAGATACGAAATGTATTCCGGAACGACGACCATCTGGGAGGAGCCTGTATACGCGGTGACAATACCCGCCTCGTTGATCTCAAGCCCTTCTGTGGCACCGATGCGGTCGTCGACGTATTCCGTGATCTCAAACGGGATCTCGAAGGTGATGCCGCTGAACTCATGGTCGTGATAGAGATCCTCGGGCTGTGGCGCGTAGTCCTCCATCATGTGGCGCTCGTCATCGAGCACGGTGAATGTGTAGGTGAAATAGTTCCGCGAAGAGATATCGTATCCCACGATGCCGTATACGTGCGCGGTACCCGCAAGGATGTAGCGATGGCAGCCGCTCTTCGTATTGCTGATCGTATACTTGACGGAAGTGGACTGCTCAGTCGTGGTGGAGTACGTGACGGCGGAACCGATCTCATCCGACGTGGACTCATTGCTCTCAAAGCCCTGATTCTCACTTGAGCCGTTTTTATTGATGTACTCCTCTCCATAGCTGTCGGTTCTTGCCACCAGCTGTGAGACGGCGGTTGAAACGGCTTTTTCCTGACTGATGGACTGGCTAAAGCTTCTTCCGGATTCCGAATTGACGCCGCCGTGACTGGTTTTGTTCTCACCGGTCATTTTGACCGTGCCGGTCTCTGTGCCGGAGCCCGAATCTACATCTTTGCCCACTTTAAATACGCTGGTATCTTCCTGTTCACCGGCGATCTTCGCGTTAAAGTGATAATCCACCGAATTTTTCAACGCAGCGATCTTGACGTCTGATCCGAATTCGAATTCGCCGGATTCCTTCGTTCTGTGCGATTTCTCTGCGGAGCCGTACGTCTTTGTATTGTCGTTTGTGGTAGCAAGGTCGTGCGTTTCGGTGGACCCAAGCGTCTCGACATCCCAGCTGTTGAAGGAGGTTGTGCTCGAATACCATTCACCGGTCTCGCTCTTGCACTGCTTTTCCACCTCTTCCTGCGTTAACCCGTTCTGCTCCATCCACTGCTGATTCACAGTAAGCCCCTGCGACCATTCGTTGGAAAACGTCCACGCGAATGAGTTTTTGGTGGCTTTCGAAACTGTGGAGGAAAGCGTCTTCATCTGCGTATTGTCAACGCTTGCGGAATACGTCTCATTGACCTCCATTTTCACTCCGCTCTCCATCGTATAACCGAAATCTTTGATAACGTCCAGCGGCACGTTCTTGATCTCGCCGATCTCATAGGCAAAGAGGATCACGTCGTCGTATTCGGTGATCAAAGGCGCGTCAAGCTTCTTTTTCTGCCAGGCCTGGTTACGGTTGCTCAGCCAGTTGGCATAGAAATACTTGTCGCCGGTTGTACCGGCCGGGATCCTGGTAAAGACGCTGCCGTCCTGCTGATCCGTCCAGGAGATAAACCTGTAGCCGTCTCTTCTGGGGGAAGCGGGAAGCTGGTAATCTGTACCGAAGGTATAGCTCGCCGTCACGACCTCGCCGAAATCATAATCCAGCGTAACTGTGTAGGTACGGGGAGTCCAGCGGGCGTAGAGCTCTATCTCGCCCTCGCTGCCCTTGGGGATGGTTCTGACGCGAACGGAATCCTCGCCGCCCTCTGAATCATACCAGCCGTTGAAAGTATAGCCGGGCAGCGAGAGGTTTTTCAGGGTAAGCCCCTGACTGCTGCTATAATAGGCGGGATTGGGATTGGAAACGCCCGTCTTGCGGATGTACTCCTCACCGTCGAACAGGTAATAGGTAATGGCGTAGGAGCCTTCCGGCACATAGGACGCGTCGGGTTCGACCGTAAGCGTTTTCTCAACGGTGCCGGCGTAGTTGCCCTTGCCGGTGACCACATAGGTATACGTACCGGGATCTTTTCTGCCGGCGGGGATCGAAACCGTATAATCCGTGAACTTTGTCAGCTTGGTCCCCGCCGCGTTTTTCACCGTGACGGAGGGGTTGAACGCGCTGCCGGTATAGGTGGCGGAGGAAATGCTCAGCGTAACGAGCGCGTCGCTGAGCACGGCCGGGGCAACGGTCAGGGTCTTTTTGACCGTGCCTCTGTAGGCGCCCTTGCCGGTCACGGTATACACATAGCTGCCGGCGTCCGTTCTGCCGGAGGGGATCGAAACGCTGTAATCCGTATTTTTGGCAAGCTTTTTGCCCGCCGCGTTTCTCACGGTAACGGAAGGATTGTATGCGCTGCCGGTATAAACGCCGGAGTCAATGCTCAGCGTGATATTCGCCGCGTCAAGCGCTTCGGTCTCGGCGGCCTTGATCGTAAAGGTCTTTTGTACGGCGCCCGTATAACGGCCCTTGCCTGTGACCGTATAAACATAGACGCCGGGATCTTTTCTGCCCTCGGGCACGGTCACCGTGTAGTGAGCGCCCTCGGTCAGCGTTGTGCCCCAGGGGCTTTTGACCGTCACCTTCGGCGCGCGCACGCTGCCGTTATATGTAACGGAGGAAACACTCAGTTCAACATCCTCCTCAGTCAGCGCGCAGGGCGTTACCGTTAACGTTTTGTTTACCGTGCCTGTGTAGCTGCCTTTGCCGGTGATGACATAGGTATAGGAACCGGGCACGAGCCTGCCGGAGGGAATCGTTACCTTATAATCCGTATTCTTGACCAGCTTTTTGCCGGCGGCGTTTTTCACCGTAACGGAGGGATTGTACGCGCTGCCCTTGTACGCGCCGGAGGCGACGCTCAAAGAGATATACGCTTCGTTCAGCGTTTCACCGGCGGCGGAGGTGATCGTAAACACCTTCTTCACAGTGCCGGTATAGCTGCCTTTACCCGTAATCACATAGGTATAAGTACCCGGCTCTTTTCTGCCGGAGGGGATCGATATGGTATAATCGGTATTCTTGACCAGCTTCTGACCTGAAGCGTTTTTTACTGTAACGGAGGGATTGAATACCAAACCGGTATATTCGGCGCTCGATTTGCTGAGCGTAACGTTCTCATCGCGCAGCACTGCGGCTGAGTCGGTGACCGTAAAGGTTTTGGAGACCGTTCCGGTATAGTTCTCCATTCCCACGATCTTGTAAGTGTAGGCGCCGGGCTCTTTTCGGCCGGAGGGAGTCAGGACCATATAATCCTCGTTCTCGGTCAGCACCGTACCCGCTGCGTTTTTCACCGTAACGACGGGTGAATGCGCACTGCCGTTCGCGGCCGCCTCGGCGGGAGACAGCGTGATATTCGCGGCCGTAAGCGTTTGCGGAACGACGGTGAACGTTTTGCTGACGGTACCGGTATAGGCCCCCTTGCCCGTGATCCGGTAGGTATAGGAACCGGCATTCGTTCTTCCCGCCGGGATCGAAACGGTATAATCCGTTCCCTTTACCAGCTTTTGACCGGCGGCGTTTTTAACGGTAACGCCCGGTGTGTGCGCGGCCCCGTCGAAAACAAAGCTTGCCGCCGCAAGCGTGACGTTCCCGTCGGAGAGGACCGTTGGATCTGCCGCGAATACCGACGCCGGAAAAACGGTGAACAGCATCAGCGCGGCCATCATCAAGGCCCATGCTTTTTTCATTGTCTACACTCCTTTTCAGATTGATACTTTTCTTATATCACACGAAAAAAAGGAGTGTCAATACCCATGTGACGAATGGTTGAAAATCGCCGCCGAACTGCAAAAAACGGGATCTCGTGTTATTCTTTGCGCGTCAGAACGCGGCCGGTCAAGGCCGCGGCGTAGAGAGCGGCGAGAGCCAGAACGACGGAGATCGCGTTCGCTTCGCCGATCCTGAGGACGTTGTTGAGCAGGAGCGTGAGCGCGAAAAACGCCGCCAGAGCGGAAACAGAACGGACAGCGAAGGAGAGGAGCGGCTTTTTGAGCGTTTTCGCGCCGAGCAGACCGAACGCGGCGAGCTCCGCCGAAAAGGCGGCGACGCCGAGAACGTAGAGCGCCGGCGACCAGTCTATGAAGGTGCGACGGATAAACCAGCCCGTCACGGCTGAAAGGCAGACGAGGCCGAGAAGCAGTCCCGTACGGTCCTTTTCCGTCAGCAGCAGCTTTGCGAGGCAAGCCGCGCCGGCCAGCGCGGCGAGCACAGCCGACGCCGTTTTGAGAACGGACGCGACGTCGATCCCGCGGCGCGTCTCACACGGCTCCGCCGGGGCGGCGTGATCGTTGTACGCGGTCTGCCCGCCGGGGGTGCCGAGACCGAGCACGGAGCCCGGCAGCGTGCCCGCGGCCGCGTAATCCCACGGCTGAAAATGCGTCGCGAACGCGGGGGAATCCTCCGCGAGCGCAAAATCGTAGCGCCGCGGATCCCGGAACAGGGGGTCCGCGACCGTTTCATTGTGCAGGAAGCCCTGCCGTTTCGCCTCGGACAGCGAGAGCAGGGTCCCGCCGCCGTCGGTCGCGAAGCTGAGCGAGTCTCCCTTTGAAAGATCCCAGAACAGATTGCCGTTGTCGTAGAAGTGGGCCGTGTGCAGCATATAGATATAGATGGGTGCGCCGCCGTCGGTGAGAAAGATATTGTCGTAGTAATAGGCCGTTGCGTGCGGCTCCTCCCCGCGGCTGCCGACGCTCACCTGCCCCTCGCCCGAGAGCGCGCCGATGTTGTTGCGTATGACGTTGCCCTCGCCGTAGTGGATGTTGAAGCTCTCGCTGCCGCAGCAGTAGACGAGGTTCTTTTCCACCGTCATGCGGGAGGAGCCCTCGTCCAGATAGATCCCCCAGCCGCCGTAGCCGCCCTCTCCGGGATCCGCCGCCACATTGTGGATCACGTTGCCGGAAAGCACGGTGCCGGGCTGCGCGCCGAGCATATAGACGCCGCCCATATCCGAAAGCCATCCCTGCCCGATGTTGTAGATCAGGTTGTCTTTGATCGAGATCTCACGCGTCAGGTGGTAGTCATACCCCCAGATCCACCCGCAGGAGATCGCGGTATAATAGCCGTCCGAGATCTCGTTGTGGGCGATCTCGGCGCGCAGACAGTATGTGACGTGCACGCCGATGGCGCAGAAGAACCTTCGGCCGTAGCCGGAGATCAGGTTGTTCAGTACCGTGATATCCGCCGTGCAGGCGGGGTCCTCCGCCGGCAGGTTGTCGCCGCCGATAAACACGGCCGTGGCCGCGATCTCCCGGAAAACGCTGTTCTCCACGCCGCTGCGGTGTACGCCTTTCAGGAATTTTAAGGCGGACGCGCCGAGCGAGACCCACTCGCAGCGGTCGAACCACACGTTCTCGGCGCGCGTCACCTCCACCACGCCCCGCACGTCGAGCGCCGCCTGCAGCGCGTCTATGTCGTATTCGGCGCGCCAGCCGCTCTCCCATTCGCCGGGGACAGGCACGGACCAATCCGTCTCGGTAAAGCGGATCCCCTCGAAGCAGACACCGGAGGCGCCGTCGATCTCCAAAAGGCGCTCGGTAACGGGTGCGTAGAGCGTGAGCGTATCCGCCCGCTCGCCCGTGCGCGGCACATAGTAGAGCGTGTGCGTCTCACGGTCCAGATACCACTCGCCGGGGGCGTTCAGAGCTTCGAACACGTTTTCGAAGTAATAGCGGTCGATGTCGCGGATGCGCATGGAGGAGGGACGCGATAGACCGATCTTGCCCGTTTCGCGGTCCAGAGACGTGACGTACATCAGCTCGTCGTGCCAGTAGTGGAGGATGCGCACCTGCACGTCCTCAGGGTTCCTGAACGCCACGCCGAGATCCGCCGGGTCCGCGTAGAAGGACCGCTGCCCCAGCGTGAAGCTCCACGGCGTATCGTCCTCTGTCCAGAGGTCGTCCTCGGGCGCGGGCGCTTTTACCGTAAAATACCCGGTCTCGGGGTAGCGCGTCGCGGGCAGCGCGCCTGAAGCGCCGAAGAGCGAACGGGGTTCCGTTTCCGGATCCAGCTTTTTGGCGAACACGGGGATCCCGTTCACCGTCTCCTCCGTAAAGCCGGTGAGCGCTTTCGCGCCGGAGAACGTAACGGTCTCATCCTCCCACGCGGCATAGGTAACGTCCGGAAGATCCGTTTCGTCGAAGCGCAGAGGCTCCGAAAACTCGTATCTGCCGCCGCCGAGCCACACGTGCACCGGCGCTGCCGGCTCAGCCACGTCTTTGAGGGCCTTCAGCCGCTCTTTGGCGGCGGCGACCGTTTTGAGAGGCGCCTGAAGCGTACCTGGCGCGGCGTCGTCGCCCTCGGGCGAGACGAACAGATCGTACGGCCCGACGGCGGGCGCCGCGGACGCGCCGGGCAGCAGAGGCAGAACGGTCAGAAGACACAGGACCAGAGCCGAAAAAAAAGAAAGCCTGCGTTTCATGGGATCCTCTCCTTTCGCGACCATTGTAGCACGGAGAGACATGAAAAGCAAGCTTTGCGTCGTTCACGTTTTTTGTCAGGGCAGCGTACAGCGCACGGCCTCGACGGCGTTTGTTACGCTGACGCCGTAGAGCGGGCGGTCGGGATCCTGCACATGGCAGCCCCTGGCGGTGAGAAGCAGCTCGGTCGGCGCAGTCTGATCGCTGCGGCGGAACACGGCGGTAAAGAGCGGACAGGCTTCGGCGCTGAGCGGCTCATCGTAATACCCGCCGAAAAGGATCGGATTTCTGCTTTTGTTCAAAGCGGACTGCTGCATGCCGTGCGGCTCTTCGCGCACCTCGACCAGCTCCAGTGCCAGCGCGTCGTACGACAGGGAGAGATCGAGAGACGTAAGCGCGACGGCGTTTTTCAAACCGGCCGTCACGGCAACGGTGCCGTCCTCACGCGCGGCAACGCTCAGCGACAGCTGCGGCGCCGAAACGCCGGCTGAAACGGGCGCAGGCGCGGCGGTCGCGGCAGGCGCGTCGGCGTCAGCCGGTCCTCCGTCCCCCGCCGCGTTTTTGCTGCCGGAGAGACTGCCGAGCCAGTTCCCCAGAAAACCGCCGATCGCGGAGAGCAGACCGCCCCCGCCCGTGTTTGGGGCGGTCGTTGCGGGCGGCGCCGGCGCTTCGGTCGGCGCGTCGGTCGGGGGAGCGGTGGGAGCCGCGGTCGGCAGCACAACAGGCGCCGCGGGGACGGTCGCGGGGGCGGCCGTGGGAGCGGCGGTGAGGGCTGCCGTAGGGGCTGCCGTAGAGGCAGCCGCGGAGGGCGCGGCCGCGGCGGCCGTTGTCGCAGGGGCGGCGGTTTCAGCCGTTGCCGACACGGTGGGAGAAGCGGTGCCGCCGACAAACGAATACGCCGTCGCCGCCGGGACGTAGGCCGACGCGCCGTCTGAGGCGGAGGGCGCCGCCGCCTGCCCCTCGGTGTTCGAATACGTACGGGGCTGCGATTTTACAATGGCAAGCACCCCGCAGAACACCAGCACGAACGCGGCGGCCGCCGCGATCACGACCCATTTTCGCCCGGCAAGACGCGCCGAAAGGCGCCGGCCGAAAGGCGGGGGAACGGTCAAAGCCTCTTCCACCAGCCGGCTTTCGGCGTTCCCGAGGGCAAGCAGAAATTCTTCTCCGTTCATACGGTCACACCTTCTTCTGTCAGATATTCAAGCAGTCTGTTTCTTGTGCGGAACAGGATCGAACGGACCGTGGAATCCTTCATGCCAAGGCGTTCGGCGATCTGCTCCGGCGGTAAAAAGAAGTAATACCGCAGCAGAAAGATCCGCCGCGCCTGCTCCTTCTCGTTGTACAGGAAGCGGTTGATGAGGCGCGCGGTCTCAGCCGCGTCGAAGCGCTCCTCCACCCCCTCGCCCGCGGGCAGAACGGCGGAGAGCTCATCCAGGCAGACGTCGTACTGCGAATCCCGCTTGAGCGCGGTAAGGCCCCGCCGTTTGTTCAGCGCCGTGTTACGAACGATGCGGCAGAGAAACGCGCGGAGATTCAGCGGACGCTGCTCCGGCATGGCGTTCCACGCCGCCAGAAGCGTATCGTTGAACGCCTCCTCCGAATCCGCTTCGGAGCGCAGAATACTGAAGGCAAGCTGTCTGAGCAGCCGCCCGTATTTTTTCTCTGTTTCTTCCAGCGCGCGTTCCTCTCGCTCCCAATACAGCGCTACGATCTCAGGATCTTCCATCGCTTCCTCCGAACCGCGCTTTCCTGCGAAAAGCGCTCTCAATGATATAGTACCGCACAAGCGGCGACGCGTTGCGTATCAACGGAAAAAAACCGGCAGATAAAAGGGAAAAAAGGATCTCCGGGCGATCGACCGTTCAGAGATCCTTGTTTTGACGCAACCGTCCGTCAGGCCGACGCCGGCAGGACAGCCGGAACAGCAGACGTTACTGCTGACCCAAAGGACCGCCCTCGCCGCCCATATTCATCATGCGCTGCATAAGCCCCGGCTTTTTCTGTTTTTTCGGTTTATACGCGGGCGGATGCGCCAGACGCAGGTTGGCGCTTTTGCTCTTTTTCAGCCGTTTTCCGACGGCGAGCACGGGTTCGAGCATGGTATCTGTGAGATAAGGCAGGATCCGCTGGATGAGCTCCGGATCGTCGCGGATCGGCCCCAACACCGTAACGGCGATCAGGCTCTGCACCTCGTTCGTGCCGTCCTCGTACACGTCGCCCAGAAT
>CADBOC010000197.1 GCA_902796175.1 Oscillospiraceae bacterium
CGTACGGTGCAATGGGAGGTGCGAGGGCTAACGCCCTCCATCTACCCTATTCGCACACGCCTGAGCCCGAAGGGCAAAATCGGCGGGCGTTACCATCTTTTTATCTGACAGGAAACGAGAAGTTTCCTGTCAGATAAAAAACACCCGCCGGGAGAGCGTACGCTTTTCCGGCGGGATCGTTTTACGATTTTTTGTTGTATTCATTCCACTTGCGCTCGAGCTCCTCCAGCTTTTTCTCGGCGCGGTTTTTCATGCTTGTGGAGGAATCGATCAGCCGCTGTCTGACGCGGGCGCCGATGGGCTCGCCGCCCCGTCGTTCGGAATAGCGGTTGAGCTGGCTGCGCAGGGAGGCGAGCTGAGCGGTCACGTCGGCGCGCCATTCCTCGAGCCGTTCGGAGTTTTCGGCCACGCTCTCGCGGATCACGCTCACCCGCTGCTCGGCGCTGTCGCGGAAGGTCTCGGCGTGTTCCTTCACTGTCTCGGCTGCGGTGCTCACGTTCAGGCGCAGCGCATCGAGCTTTTGCATGAATTTGCCGATGTCGACGGCGGCGATCACGGTGAACACAAGGTCCACGCCGAAGAGCGCGAGGATCACGCCGACGAGCGCCGGGCGGAGCGTATCGGGGATAAAGCTCACGATGTAGCGGTATGTCGGGGAGATGAAGTAGACGTAGAGGATGGAAAAGACCGCCCAGTAGCAGGTGTGCTTGAAGCAGATGCGGCCGTTGATGTTCAGAAACTCTTCGGAGTAATCCCACCAGCGCGCGTGAAAGAGCTTTTCCATGCCGAGGCTCGTCAGGTATTCCACAATGTCCGCGGCAACAACGCCGACCAGCAGCACCACCCACCAGCGTTTGTTCACCGGCTGGCTCAGGGGGACGAGAAGTACCTCGAACACCATCGCGCCCGTACCGTAGATGGGGCAGATGGGGCCGTAGAGAAAGCCTGTGTTGATCACCCGCCGCTCGCCGAGGGATCTGTAGGTGCATTCGCCCGTCCAGCCCGCCGCGCTGAAAAAGAAAAACATCAGCACGTAGTCGATCGCGGTTTTGTACATGGCCGCCTCCTCACTGCATCGCGTTCAGAGTGGTCGTGAATTTTTTCATCAGGCGGGGTGAGTGGTCGCGCAGCATCTCCTGCGTTGCGCAGTATTTGTCGGCGAGCGTCACGACCCAGCCCTCCCTGTAGCGGGGCGGGATGGGGGTTAAGGGCCACATGTGGCGCAGAATGATGTTTTTCTCCCGCTCTGTGATGGCGGGGTTCAGCTTTTCGGCGTTGAGCATCGCGAAGCGCGGGTGTTTGAAGCCGTGCGGCCGGTGCCAGCGGGCGGGGTCGTGCCAGTCGTAATAGGTCAGGTCGTGCAGCATCGCGCCGCGCGCGGCCGCCCGCACGTCAAAGCCCAGGTTTTTCGCTGCGCGGTAAGCGACGTAGGTGACGCTGCGAACGTGATCGAGGCGGTTGATGGAGGAGTGCTGGCGGTACTGCTTCTGCCCCTGTACCTCGTCCGTAAAATACAGGTCGCCGACCAGATCGAAAAAGCCCTTGTCCTTCTCGGGGTCGAGACAGTAGGATCGCACGTAAACGGTATATAGCTTGCCCAATGGAATGACCTCCGTTCAAAAAAATGGAAAACGGTTTTCTGTATTTTTTATATTATACCATAACAAAAACGCGTTTTCAATCGTTTTCACGCGGGAGAGAGGAAAATCCGGATCTGCGGAGGCGGAGCCGCCGCAAAAAAGTTATAAAAGACGAAAGATGAAAGACGAAAACGGGGCGAAGCGTCCGGCATTGTAAACGGCATGTGATGCGCTGAAGGGCTGCCATTCCATCGCGGCGCGGCGCGCCTGCGCCGCCGGGGGGCATAAACAACGATTTGAAAAAACGCCGCCATTCGCGTCGGCTTTTCTTGCTCGCGACTTCACGCCGCCTTAAGCAGATCTTTCCGCAGGACGTACAGCGGCAGCCTTCGCCTGTAGGGGACGGCATTTGTGACGTCCCGCAGGAGCGTTCCCGATCCGTTGGTTTTGTTGTAAGAACCGGATAAACGATATGTATGATCAAAACGCGAAGCGCTTTCCGAAGCTGCTCACTGCTGCCTTCTCACTTCTCATTCGCGCCGCAGGCGCGGTAAAAAGGATCTCCGAACGGTTTCCCGACCGAAGATCCTTTTATGATCAAAACGCGAAGCGTTTTTTGAAGCTTTTATCTTTTGCCTGTTCACTGGTCATTCGCGGAACGCGCTTTGCGCATGCCGCGTTACAGCTCGCCGGCGGCGTCCTCGCGGTCCTGCAGCAGGATCTCGAGGTTGCCGTTGAGCAGGCGCAGCGCGTCGATGAAGGCCTTTTCGTCGGCGTCCTTTTTCAGGGTGACGGTGTACTTGAGCCGGAACATCGTGCCGAGGTTGGTTGTTTTCACCTTCAGGCGGCGCGCTTCGTCGGTGTATTCGGCGAACACCGGCTCGAACACGCCGCAGTAGTTGAGATCCTCCGGGATCGTAACGGAGAGGGTCCGCTCGCGGGCGGCTTTTCCGCCCTCGCCGAAGTTCAGCGCGGTGTACAGCAGGTACATGCCGGCCATGATCACGGTGAAGAGCGCGGCGTAGGCGATGTAGCCCATGCCGGTGATCAGACCAATGCCCATCGCGGTGAAGATCAGCACGATGTCTCTGGCGGTGCCGGCTGCGGAGCGGAACCGCACGAGGCCGAACGCGCCCGCCACCGCGACGCCGGCGCCGATGTTGCCGTTTACCAGCATGATCACGACGCACACGGCTGCGGGCAGCAGCGCCAGCGCCAGGGAAAAGCTTTTGCTTACGCGGTTCTTAAAGCCCGCGGGGATGCTCAGCGCCAGCCCGAGAACGAGGGCCGAGACGACGCAGAGAAGAAAGTTTGCGACCGAGATGGAAGAAGCGGTCGTTTCAAAAAGTCCGTTGAACAGATCAAGCATATTTTTTTCCTCCTAACATGGTTTGGGTCAGCCTTTTTTTGTAGGCCGTTCCGTATTTTGAAAAGCTTGTTTTGCGAACGCAGTTTTCGCTTAAGGCTTTGATGAACCAGCCGGGCAGCATGCCGGGGGCCTTCGCCTCCATCAGCACGTATCCGGGGTGCAGCAGCATCTCGCCGTACGAGCCCGAGAGCAGAGAGAGATCCACGGTGCGAAAGCGGATGCCCCGGTCGAAGGTGACGCGGAAATTGCAGTCCCGTTCGCTGAGGAACGAATCCCGTTCGCAGGCGATGAGCATCGCCGGGGCGAGATCGCCGTAAAACCGCATGAACTGTTCGATCTCCTCCTCGATGCGCCCGGGGCGGTTTTGGATCTCGCCCCGGAGCCAGGCGGCGGCCTCGGGAACCGGCAGCCCCGTGCGGCGCTTGTATACGACGCCCTCGTATTTTTTCTTCAGCTCCACGTAGGCGGTGGAATCCGCGTTCGCCTTGCCGTAGACCCGCACGCGCAGCTTCTCTTTGTAGGCCGGCGCTTCGATCGAGCGGCGGATAAGCAGATTCGTCGGGGTATCGTAATACAGGCTCGTCACGGTGGAGGTCGGGAATTTATCCCATTCACAGTTCTCTTCTACCGCTTCGGCCACGGCGGCGTACTGCGCCGGCGTCAGCAGGTATTTTATTTCTTTGCGTTCAAAGCAGCTCTGGTATGTCATGGTCTTTCGCCTCCTGTGGTTCACAGTTTAAGGCATGGAGTTAAAGCGAAGTTAAAATCGGTCAAAAAGTTATGAA
>CADBOC010000198.1 GCA_902796175.1 Oscillospiraceae bacterium
AGAGGCGATCCTGCCGTGCTCAAGCCGCACGATGCGCTGGGCCACCTCGCCCACCTCGGGGTCGTGGGTGACGACGATCAGGCTTGTACCCTCGCGGTGCAGCTCGCGAAAGATATCGAGCACGATGTTCTCGTTCGCTTCGTCAAGGTTCCCCGTGGGCTCGTCTGCCAAAATCAGCTCCGGCGAGTTGATCAGCGCCCTTGCGATGCAAACGCGCTGCTGCTCGCCGCCCGAAAGCTGGCTCGGCAGGTGCTTCGCGCGGTCCTTCAGCCCCACGCGCTCGAGCGCCTCGAGCGCCTCTCGCTCGTCGGGCATGCTGTGGTAATACTGCGCCACCATCACGTTTTCCACCGCGTTTAAGTAGTTGATGAGGTGGAACTGCTGGAATACAAGGCCGATCTTGTCGCGGTGGAACTCCGTCAGCTTTTTGCCGCTCTCCTTCGTGATATCGCGGCCGTCGAAGATGACCTGCCCCTCGCTCGGGCGGTCCATGCAGGCAATGATGTTCATCATCGTGCTTTTGCCGGAGCCCGAGGGCCCCATGATGGCGATCCACTCGCCCTTTTCCACCTTGAGATCCACATGATCGAGGGCGTAAAGCCCGCCGTAGATCTTGGAAACGTCTTTTAATTCAAGTAAACTCATAGCTGTCTTTATTCTCCTTTGAGTACCAGCGCGGGGTCTACCTCCACCGCGCTGCGGATCGGGATCAGGCACGACAGGCCGGTCACCAGAACGCTCGCCGCGATCGTCAGCGGGACCAGCAGCGGCCGGAAGGTGATGGAGGAGCTGAATACGTTCATGCTGATCACCTGCGCGAAGATGTAGCCCAATACCGAACCGAGTATGCCGCCGACTCCCCCGAGCAGCAGCCCCTCGCTCATGAACTCGCCGACGATGCTGGCCTCGTCCGCGCCGAGGGCCTTGCGCAGGCCGATCTCCTTGCGCCGTTCCGCGATCACCGCCGTCATGGTGGTGGCGACGCAGATCATGGTGAGCACCAGCACCACAGCGGTCACGATAAAGACCAGCGACTGCAGCTTTGTAAGCACCGTGCTTTCGGAAGCGGTCACACGCTTTACAAGCCGCGCCGAGAGCCCCGGCACGGTATCGCAGATACGTCCGACGTAATTCTGCAGATCCTCTTGCATGGCGGCGACGCTCACCTCCACCACGTCGTAGCCGCGCTCGGAGCGCGTCAGGGAGGCAATGTCGGGGAGCGTGACGTAGAGATATTCCTCCTCCGAGCCGCCGGTCTCCAGTATGCCGGCGACGGTGAGAGAGAGCTCATGGTCGCAGAAGGTCTCGCCCGTTTCGGGGTCGGTATAGATCTCGTAGGCCGGAATGCCGGAGGTATCGGTATCGGCCGTCACCTCAAAGCTGTTGACGGCGGAGACCTGATCGCCGACCTTCAGCCCCAGCTCCCCGGCGAGCTTCGCGCCGACGAGCGTCTGCCCGTCAGCAGCGGGCAGCTCCCCCTGGATCAGCCAGTAGGGGCTCGTTGTGAGAACGGAAGCAAAGTCGATCCCGGCGAGGGTGACCGGCATATTGTGGATCTTTGTATTCTCGTAGCGGTAGGGCGTATAGCCCTGAAGCCCCTCGGCCGGGAATACGGCCGCGCCGGCCTTCAGCGCCTCGTCTGAGATCGCCGCATCCCCCTCGGGGGTAAAGATGATATTTGCGCCGTAGCTGCGGAACTGCGCGCTCATCTGCCGCGGCACGTCGTAATAGATCATGACGAGGCCCGAAAGGATGGTCGCGCCGACGACGACGGCGAGCAGCGCCACGATCATACGCGAGCGCCGCCGCACAAGCGACGCCACGACCATGCGGATAAACATCCGCCTTTTCTTATTCATATGTTCATTCTCCTATCACGGTCAGCTTTCTTCTTGGATAAGAAGATGCTTATCTTCCTCCGTGCAGCACCTCGCTCGGGCGCAGGCGCAGCAGCGTGCGGATCGCGGGTATGCTGCCGACGAGCGTCACGGCTATGATGAGCACCGCCACCAGGAACGCCGCCATGCCGCTCATTTCAACGGAAGCGCCGAAAACGGTGCGCCCGATGATCTGCGCGAAGGCGTAGCCGAGCAGATACCCGACAAGCGCGCCGCCGATCGACGTGAGCATGATCTCAGAGAGCACCAGAAAGGTGACCTGCGCGTTTTTCGCGCCCACGGCCTTGAGCAGCGCCAGCTCCTGACTGCGCTCCATCACGGCGGAGGTGACAAGGTTCGAGATGCCGAGGGTCGCGCCCAGCAGACTCAACAGTGTGATCAGCGACATGAGAAGCTGCGTTTTTTCAAGGATCTTGCCCTCGGAATCGGCGATCTGCCGCACGGCCTCGGCCGAAGCCTCCGGGATCGCCTCCTGGATCTGAAAACAGATGGAGCTCACGTAAGCGGTGCAGTACCACAGATCGTATTCGTCGCCTGAGAGCAGCGAGGGGTTCTTCGCCGCCTTTACGGCCAGTTCATCCTCCGGCGAGGTGATGGCGCTGACCTCCATTTTCTGGAAATACCCTTCGCTGCCGGTCAGCCGCTGCGCGACGGGGAGGGTCGTATAGATATACCCGTCCTCATCGTCGCCGGATTCATAGATCCCGACCACGGTCAGCGTCTCGGTTTTGCCGCCGTTTTTCACGGTCACGCTGTCGCCGGCGGAGATCCCAGCGGCCTCAGCGAGCGCTTCGCCAACCATGGCGTAGCCGTCGCCGGAAAGCGCCTGTTCGTTGAGCCATTCGCCCTCTTTGATATCCCACCAGCTTCTCAGGTTGATGATACCCGTGTCGCGCTGATAATCGGTGCCTTTTTTCTTAAACGCCAGCCGGTGGTTGAACCACGTTCCCACCAGAGGCGCCTCGGTCCCGTTCACCGTGACCGAGGCGCGCGTCTCGGGCGAAAAATCCGTGATGTTGTTCGCCCAGAAGATCAGCAGGATCTCTCCGGCCTTATCCTCCGCGATATACTCCGCGTTCGCTTCTTCGCCCTCTACGTCGTAAAGGCTGCTGATCACGGCCTCAGACTTCGGCGTTACGGTGATGTTGGAGCCGTAGGTCTTGAGCTCCTCGTTGATCTTGTCGCCCACGTCGAGCATGACGTTGAGCATGGCGGTGGCGATGGAAGCGCCGAGCGCGACCGTAAGCGCGACCATCAGCATCTTTTTCCACTGCCGCCTGAAGGTGCCGCGCACCATTCTGAAAAACATACTGCCGTTTTCCTCCTTCCCGTAAACCGCCCGCTCAGTTGAACCGGGACTGGTTTTTGACCATTTCCTCTACGGGAACGGTGATGAACGATTCATTGATATCGTAGTCTATGATGATCGGGTTGCAGCCGCCCTTCATGCCGATGGTGGTGCGGTTCATCACCACGTTGCACTTTTTGCAGACGACCTGCCCCTCGTTGTTCTCGTAGTAGCCGGCTTCGCCGCAGATCTCGCACGCGTCAAGCCCCACGCCGAAGTTGTTCGTGTTCTCCTGCTTTAACACCACGATAAAGCGGGTAGCCTTGCCTTCGGGCGTCGTATAGCCGAAGCGGTGCAGATGGCCGTCGCGCACCAATTCCAGCGGCACGCGCAGCTCTTCGTCGGCGCCCGCGCCGCTTTTCACGATCTGCGGCTCCTCCACCGGCGCCTCGCGTATCACGACGGTGTTTAGTTTTACGAACCACGTCGCCGAGAGCACGCCCAGAACAAAGCACACGGCAAGGCACACGCCCCAGCGTCTGCCGCTGCGCCATACGGCCTTCTGCTTTCTGTGCTCGGCCTTTGTGGCGTACGGCTCCTTTACCGTAAGCCCCCGCACGAACAAAATCAGGGCCAGCGCCGTGAGCAGGGCGAACGCCGCAATGGTATACCAGTAAGCGCCGTTGTTGCTGGCCGCCGCGAATTTGAAGAGCGCGACGCTGTCCACGATCTTGCGGGCCGTCAGCACCGACATGAGCCGCGCGAAATGGAAGACCGCGAAGAGGACGTTCACAAGCCCGAACGCCGCGCCGGAGAGCATACGGAGCTGCTTGCTCTCCGCGACCGATACAAGCCGGTAGGCGCAGATCCCCGAAACCAGGCAGAGGATGAGCCCCATGAGATACCCCGCGAGGCGGAAGAGGTAATCCGTTGAAAGAAGTCCGTTTCCGCCGGTATCGAATTTGAACGGGTAAACAAGCACGTTCGGCAGCGTGCCGAAGAGGTAAGCGGCGAGCAGAAGCCCCGTCGCCGCCGGAACGATCGCCGCAAAGACGGAGCCAGCCTTTTTTCCGCCGCCGGGCCGAAGCGGTTTTAACAGAGATAAAAGCGCGGCAGCCGCCCACAGAACAAACAGCGCCAGCGTTACGCCGTAGCCGTAGGCGCCGACCTTCCAGCCGCCGACCAGGCGGCGCGTATTCGTGATATAAGCCCTGACGCCCGCCGCCAGCACGCCGAGCAGCAGTCCGACGCGTACGGCGATCGTGCCTCTATCGCCGTAAACGCGGTCCGTATAGGCCAGAGAAACGCCGATGACGAGCGCAGCCGCAAGCAGATCGCCTGTCACATTGATCAGATATGTAAGCATTTTGTCTCCTGCAAAAATCAGATTTGAAAACGGACGAAGCTCAGACAGGAACGCGCGATCCTCCCGCGCGACCCCGTCTGAGCCGCAATTGTCAAAGCCCCGTAAACCTCAACAACCGTCTGTTCTGTTTATTCCGCCCAGGCGCCGTCCGTGAACTGCCACTGATCGTAGGTGTAAACGATGGCGTTCGGGAACTCGTGCGTATCGGGACCGGTGTTATCGGTATGGATCAGGTAGGTGCTGGAATCCGGGAACTTCACGGTGAAGGTAACGGTGTAGAGGCCGTCGCCGTCCATCTTGATGTTCGCGCCGTAGTGCGGGCCGTCGGAAGCCGCCATCGGCATGAAGGTGCCGTTCACTTTGTAGTCGCCCTCGTTCTTGGTGACCTCATATTCCACGGTCAGGTAGGGCACCCAGTCGCCGGTGCCGTAGCCGAGTCCGTTCTGAAGAGCGGAGACGTCCAGCTCAAGGTGGCAGTCGTAATCCTCTGCCTTGTAGCCGCCGGTCATATCAACGGGCTGGAAGTACACGGCGTTCAGGTTCAGGAACTCCCGCTCCACGCCGGAGAAGATCTCTACCTCGGTGAAGCCGAGATCATCCTCAGGCTCGGTCTGATCGGCGCTCGGATCCTGGGTCGCGGCCGCGGCGGCAGTGGTGGTGTCGGTTTTCGCGGTCTTGCTGCCGCACGCCGAGAACGCCAGAACCGTCATGGCGATCGCAAGCGCAAGCGCAAGACCCTTAAAAGTTTTTTTCATCGCTTTACCTCCGAAATGATTGTTCGAAAATATCCAATAGGGACTGCCCGGCATACGGGGACCGGAGCAGTTTATTGCGCTGTTCAGGCTTCGCCTTGCGAAGCGGGGGTCTTTTCTTTTTTGTTTTTACGCAGCATCAGAATGAAGGTGATCACCGTGACGGCGGTCAGGATCAGCTGCGGGCCGAGGGTGATCCAGGTCGGGTAGATCCCGAGGAAGGTCAGCACGTCGTTGCCGTTCATCCAGCTGAGCGCCGGAATGGTGCCGGCGAGCTGCTGCACGAAGCCGCCGATCGTCTCTGCCAGACGGCCGTCCAGGAAGAGCTCGAACATGCCCGAGCCCAGGAACGCGACGCTCATCACCGCCATCAGGATGCTGGTCGCCATAAAGAAGGGCTTGAGCGGGATCTTTACGCCGAACACGCGGATGAGCACGAAGATCAGCGCCACCGCCGCAAGGCCCGCCAGAATGCCGCCGAATACAGCCAGGTAGCCGTGCTGCATCTCGCCGGCGCGGGAGAAGTACTGCTGGCAGAAGAGGATCACCTCCGCGCCCTCGCGGAACACCGCGAGAAAGGAGGTAAAGCCCAGCGCCCACATTTTGCCCTTATCCGCCGAATCGCTCACCTTGCCCGAAATATAGTTCGTCCAGGCTTCGCTCTCGGCCTTCGATACCATCCAGTTCGAAACGTAGATCAGCACCGCCACGGCGATCAGAGCCGTAACGCCCTCCACGATCTCCTGCGGGATGGAGTTCGACGTGCTGGAGGTGATGGAGTAGAGCAAAACGGCCAGACCCACGCTCGCGATGAGCGCGATCACCGCGCCGAAGTAGACGTAGCGCGTGCCGCGTTTGTTTTCGGTCTTGATCAGGTAGGCGACCATCGCGCCCACGATCAGGATCGCCTCGAGCCCCTCGCGCAGAATGATGCCGAACACCGCGCCGAAGGTCGCCCAAACAAGGCCGCCGCCGGAAGAGGTCTCGCTCTCCTCCTCTACCGTGTAGCCGAAGAGCGCGTCGAGAACAACGGCGTCCTCACGCAGCATGGAGACGAGCGTATCGACCTCTGCCTTAACGGCCGCAACGTCAGCGCCGCTGTTCACGGCCTTTTTCATATTGGAGAACTGCAGCTCCACCTCGTTGACGCGCGCGCCGGAGATGTAGCCCATTACGGTCTTTTCAAAGCCCGAGGTCTCGTACCAGAAGCCGTAGGAGTTCGTGAAGGGCTTATAGTAGCCGTCGTCCCCCTCGCGCTCTGCGCCCGCCTCGTACCGGCGAAGGCCCTCCGCCAGCAGGTTCGCGATCTGGTCTGTTATGTCGTTGTAGGTGACGGTCTTCGTACCGTCCGGGTTTTGCGCCTCGACGTATTTTTTATAGGAGAGATAAAACTCTCCTCCCCCACCTGTATCCGCCGCGTACGCCGCGAACAGGGAGAAGCACACCGCGCCGACGGCAAGCAGGATACACAATACTTTTTTCGCCAATGACCGTCTCATACCGGCACACCGCCTTTCTTTTTTCCGTTATACGGTTTGTTCGTTCAGATTCATCGCCGCAAAGGACATCAGCGCCTCATAGCTTTCGCGGCTGAGCGCGTGCTCCAGCTCGCAGGCGTCCGTTTCGGCGACCGAGCGTTCTACGCCGAGGCGCACCAGAAACTCATAGAGGCATACGTTCCGGTCGGCGATCTCAAGCGCTACCCTGAGGCCTTTGGGCGTTAAGCAGACCGTACGGTCCGTTTTACGCACAAGGTACCCCTCGCCCTCGAGGTTTTTCAGGCTCACCGATACCGTGGGGCGAGACACGTCAAGCGCTTTGGCGATCTCGGTGCCACGGACCTCGCCGCCGAGCTGCAGCCGGTAGATGACTTTCATATAATCCTCAAGCTTTCGCCTTACGGTCAAACGTCTGCGCTCCTTTCACGGGAACCGCTCCCTTATTAGCACTGACTAACCGCCGCCGGAAAAAAGAAGCCCCGGCCCGGTTCATGTGATAGTATAATCGCTTTATTCAGGTAAAAGTGTTCTGAAATTAGCCTTTGCTAACGTTTTTTCGTTCCGATATTAGCTTTTTCTGAAATTCGCTTTACTTTTTTGAATTCTGTGATATTCTTAAAGCAACCGATTGATTAGCCTTTGCTAACACAATACGGCAATCTGAAGAAAAGCCGATCTGCCCGATATGTACGAAGAAACGATACCGCAAAAAAAACCGGCGCGGCTGTTTCGGCGGCAAAAAAAGCGGCCGAATACATCGACCTGCACTATACGGAAAAGTTTTCGCTCGACCGGATCGCCGCAGCCCTTTTTCTCAATAAAATATATCTGTCGAAATGCTTCAAGCAGGCGACGGGGAGCACGCTGCTGCAGTATCACAACCGGGTGCGCTGCGAAAATGCATGTGAGCTGCTGACGGGCACCGATCTTTCCGTCGAGATCGTAAGCGATCGCGTCGGTTTTGCCACCGCGTCTCACTTTTCAAGGGTATTCCGTTCGTTCTACGGCTGTTCCCCGAGCGAATACCGCAGGCGCTGACAGCGCCGTACCCCTTTCCTTTGTTTGCTTCCAATATGTTCCTCCATCACGCAGACGCGCCGCGGGCCGATACCCGCGGCGCGTCTGCGTCTGAAAAAACAGGCGTTTTCCTATTGCTGTTTATACAGCAATGTGATATATTGAAAACAAAGAATCAAAATGGGGGATCTGTATGAAATTCGCGGTTTTATCGGATACGCATTATCTTTCCGAAACCATGCTGCTCGAAGGCGCTTCGAAGGAGGCAAGGCTGAAAAACCTGATCCCGCGGGCGGTATTCAAAAATCTTGCCCAAACGGACGCATTCGATACGATTCTCATCACCGGGGATCTGACCCACGCGGGGGACGCGGCGAGCCACCGGGAATACATAGAAATGCTGCGCGGGGTGCAAAAAAGCGGCAAACGCGTGCTGGTGCTGACGGCGACGCACGATTTTCAGTTTTCCCGGGCCTTTGCGGTCAAAGAGGGATGGAGGGTGCGTTACAAAGAGCAGCCCTGGCGCAAAGCGTGGTTCGATCCTGAAGGCTTCGACTTCCGCCGCATCGTTCAGGAGCCCTCCGCCGATCAGACAGACGAAGCCTGCCGTCCGCCGCTCGTAAAACCCCTTTACCCTGAGGAGCTGTGGGAGGCCTACCGCGAATTCGGCCGCGATCAGGCCTTTTCCGTCTTTGCGCCCGACTACAGCTACTGCGTAAAGCTGGAGGAAAAGACATGGGTCCTGATGCTCAACAACAACTTCCGCGACATAGACCCCATGGAGAACATGAGCGCGTCGTATTCCCCGGGCTGTCTCAGATGGATCGAAGGGATCGCGCGGCAGGCAAAAACGGAGGGCGCCTTCGTCTTCGCCTGCACCCACCACCCGCTTTTGCCGCCGGTGCCGGCCTACAAGCTCGGCGGCGGCGACCGCAACATGCGCCGCGCCTACGTGGGGCACATGCTGGCTGATATCGGGATCCCGCTCGTGTTCAGCGGCCACACCCACTTCGCGGACGTGGGCTTTCTGCAGTCTGACGCGGGCAACGTGCTCTGCGACGTAACGACCCCGGGGCTCTGCTCTCTGCCGCCCGCCTACCGCGTGGCTCAGCTGAACGGCGCAAAAGACCGCCTGACGCTCACCACCGTGCCGGTGGAAAAGGACCCCTCCTTCGATATTCCCGACAAGACTCTGACCGCATTCTACGAGCGCCGCTTTTTCGAGGAATACGAAGAAAAGATCGGCCGGCTGCCGATGGGGCTCGGCAGGGTCGTGATGGGGATGCGGGCAAAGCACGTCTATCCCCTTGCCCGCTCGGCTAAGCTTTCCCGGGCGGAATATAACGCGGTGAAGGAGACGCGCGTCTTCGATATTCTGATGAACTGCGCCGTCAACATGCAGAAGGGCGACGGGGGCTATACGCCCGACACCCCCGTTTACCGGCTGATGCTGGGCCTTGCCGCCGCGGCCGACAGCATGATCGACGCGCTGCCCGTCGCGGATCTCCGTAAAAAGCTGCTCGGCTACACCGTGACAGAGATCGTGGAGCCGATGCTGTGCAATACCGCCGCCGTTCCCGACAACAACGGCGAATTCGCCTTCGGCGTTCTGCCCCCGAAAAAGACCGAAACGCCGGTCCTTCGCTCCCGCGCCGGCGACGTGATGCTCGTCGTTCTGAGCGTACTTGCGGCGGCGCTCTCGCCCCTCTCCCCCGCCGTGACCGCCGCCGCGATCCCGACGCTCTCGCTCCTCAAAAAACGGAACGGCAAAAAAAGACCGCCCCGGCCCGAACGGTACTGAGGCGGAAAACAGAAAGCTATAAAAAACGAAAGATGAAAGACGAAAATGGGGCCTGCGGCCGGCTTTTTAAACGGCGCAAAGCGCCGTAAAATAAAATCGTTGTCCTCGCCGCAGGTAAAGCCCTCGTTTTCGTACCGCTTCACGGGCGTGTCGTCGCCGTCGGGGTTCGTAAAGCTCGCGGTGCCGCTGTTGAAGGCGGCGAGCGCCTCCGGGTTCCCCTTTCTGATGGCGTTATCATAAACGGAAAGCAGCTCGTTGGTATACCCCAGATGCGCGTAGCAGCCGTCTACTTTACCTTATCCCCGTAGCGCACGGCGTACTCCTCCGGCACCGCCGCCCAGTTTTCAACAAAGCTCCGGATCCCCCGCGCCGTTCAGCAGCTCCGTGAAAGGGCAGTCCGGAACCGGGCGATGAAGGCCGTGATCAGATCGAACAGCCGCCCGAGAAAACCGCCGCGCCGGGTCCCCGGCTCCCCGGCTCCGGCGTAGCAGCCGATGCTCGCGCGTTCAACGGGATCGCCGTAGAAATCGACGGCATCGGCCCCGTCCATCGGGAGCCCGGCGCCGATCAGGGGCGAGGAGGCGGAGAGCCTGAACGAAGCGGGATCAGCGGGATCCGTCCCCGAAAAGCCCGGGGCTCGGTTGAACGCCGCCCCGGTGAACGGCTCCGCCAAGGTCCCGTCGTAGCAGTTGGCGGCGAACACGTTGCGCCCGGTAAAGAAGGAGGCGAGGTCCGTTTTCACCCGGCAGCCCTTTTTTGTCACGATGATATTGTTCACAAAAAACGATTCGCTCAGGCCGTCGAGATTGAAATCCCCGGCGCCGACGACGGTGTTGTTGTAAAAGCGCATGCCCCGCTCCCCGGCGGGGGAGGCGATCTGATTGAGGCCACTGCCGTCGTTCACCGATAGGCAGTAGCGCACCGTATTGCCGACTTGGGGGCTTGTCTTCGCGTTGTTCACCATAAAGCGCATATTGTCGTGGGAGTAGATATACTGGTAGGTGCAGTGGTTCGACTGAGAGTCGAAATCCACGGTCATGCCGTCGCCCGCGTTCTTCTGCCCCGCGATCTCGCAGTATTCGATGGTGCTGTGTTCGCTCCCCCAGAACCACGCGGCCGCGGTATAATAAAGCACGTTGCCGTTCTCATCCACACCCTCGCCCTGGCAGCAGTCGATGGCGCGGCAGCGCGTCATCAGCGCGTTGTCGCAAATGCCGAGGATCACGGCCTCGGCGTCCATATCGTGGAAATAACAGCCTTCGATCAGCGCGTCCCTGTTGTAAACGGGAGCCAGATCCGATAATTCGTCGTCGTTCCAGGGGCTGCCGAGCGAGGTATCGTACGCGCCCCAAAGGCTGATACCGTTGCCGCAGTCGTACATCTCGCAGTTTTTCACCGTAAGGCCGTTCACGTGGTAAAGCGAACGGGCGGGCAGCCCCTTGACCATCACGCAGGCTCTGGCGGCGGCGGCCCCCGCCGAGAGATCATCCCGCGACGTGA
>CADBOC010000199.1 GCA_902796175.1 Oscillospiraceae bacterium
CCTTGACGAGGGCGGTCTTGTCGATACCATGATGGATCTGATCCTCGGCTCCGCCGGGGCGCTCATCGGCATGTTCTTCGTCTCCTTCTCCAAAAACGGGATCATCGGCAAAAACCGGAAGGCCGTCCGCGCCGCCGTCAAAGCGCAGAGCAAGGCGGACCGTGAGACGGAGCTGCGCTTTCTCGCGGGGGAGGAACAGCCGTAACGGGGCAAGACCGGAATGCAGCGCCCCGACGCGGTCTGAACGATCGCTTCATCCTGACAGAAAAAAGATCCCGGAGGCTTCGTCGGCTCCGGGATCTTTTTCAGTCTTCTTGTGCTGTTTCCTCTGCTTCCTGCCCGGCCGATCCGGCGTCGGTATCCGGTTCGGCGGAGGCGTCGGTCCCGGTCTCCGGCGCGCCGCCGGATGCGGTTTCGGCTGTTTCGGGGGCGGCGGTCGAGGGGGCCGCCGTTTCGGGGGCGGCTTCGGTCGTGGTCGCCGCGGCGGTCGGCGTCTCTTTCTGAACAAGCACCGACATGCCGTCCTTTAACGCGTCGTCGCTGACGGAAAAGGCTTTAGCGACCGCGGCGCCCTCCTCCAGCCCGTCTGTGATCACGGCCTTCGTTTCGGTGACGAGACCGGTCTTTACCGGCTGGCGTTTTACGCTGCGTTTCACGCCGCTGTGGGTGTAGAGCCATACGTACCAGCCGTCCGCCTCCTGATGCATGACGGAAAGCGGCAGCGTTAAGCCGCGTTCGCTTGCTGTGCTGACGGATACGGTCCGTACCTCATTTTCCGTCTGCAGAAAGCCGGGTTCGTCCGGCAGGATCAGCGCGACTGTGTTCGCGCCGGGGGCGATCCGGCTCTCAGGCAGGAGCGTCGCAAGCTTGAGGATCAGCGCGCCGTTTGCGTCCGCCTGCGTGATCTGCGTCACGCTGCCCGTGTGCGACGCGGCGGCGTCCTCCGCGAACAGCACCTTCTGTCCTTTTTCCAGCGGCGCTTCGGGGGTGGAGAGGCATACGGCGTACAGCCGCGGCGCGCCGCTTTCGTCCGTCATGGTGAGCACCGCCACCTTGCGCGGGGCGTAGGCGTCCAGCGTTTCGGTCTCGGGGTAGCAGAGCGTCACGCGCGGCAGCGCGCGGTACCAGCGAAAACCGAGGAACGCCGCCCCCGCAAGCAGCGCCACGACCAAAAGCGGCAGCAGCGGTCTGAGGCCGCGGGCGCCGCGCGGCGCTTCGGGGTAGGTCTCCCGGTCCTCGCGGGGGAGGGGGCGGCGTTCGTGCGCCGGGGCGGGCGCGTCCTCCGCCTGCCCGGCGGAAAGCCCCTGCGACCTGCGCCAGTCTTCGCGTGCCGCGCTGCGGCGCTGGGCCGCGCTGCTGTCGGCGCGGCGGCGTCGTTCTTCCGCTGACTGGCGGTTTACATGCTGCCGTACCGGCGCCGGCGTTTCGGGCTTTGGCGCCGGTCTGTCGTAGATCACCGTGGAAGGAACGCTGTCGTCGTCTATGTGAAAGACGCCGGAAATATCCGGCCCCATGCCGTTTTCCTTCTTGTCTGCCATTTGCGGCCTCTCCTTTATCCTCATTTTTTGAATACGGTTCTATTTTTATATTATAATACATAAATTCGCAATAGGGAAGTGGAAAAAACAAAAAAATTCCTAGACGGAGGCGAATTGTGCTTCATTCTGCCGTAAAAAAAGCGCTTTCCGCGATCCTTGTCCTGCTGCTGTGCCTGTTCGGGACGTTCGCCGCGGGCTGCGCGCATTCCGATCCCCCGGGCGTTGTGAGACTGCTGCGTGAGACGGGACGAACGCAGCCGCGTTTCGCGTTCGCCCCGGAGGATCTTCTGTTCGGCGGCGGGGCGTATTACGCCTATTATTCTCTGTTTGAGGCGGACGATCTGCTGCTGACCCTGAACACGGACGAAAACGGCGGCGTGCGCCGGGCGGCGCTCACCGTACCGCGGCAGGCGGCTTCGGCGGGTGCGCTCTGCGATTTCGCGAAAACGCTCTTTGCTCTGCTTGCAAAAGGGGACGCGGAGGCCATGGCGGCGGCGCTGGGGCTCGGCGCGGAAGCATACGCGCCGATGGAGCAGCCCCGGCGGTTTCAGAACGGGCATTACACCTGCGTTTTTTTCACAGGGGACCTTGCCGCGAGTTTTTGGATAACGGATGATTTTTTTTACGATCCCTCTTGACAGTCACATGAACCTGTGATATAATCACAGCATAATAAAAGATAAAGCCAAGAAGGAGACGCGGTCTCATGAACACGCTTCCCGGTACGGTGCTCCCGCTTGAGAGCGGCAGCCTTCGTTTTGGCTTTGCCAACTTCAAGCCGCTGTTTCTCGCCACCCGGGGGCTTACGCTTTCTCAGGTCTGCGAGATCGCCGGAACGGAACTCACCACCGTACAAAACTGGATCAAACGCGGATGGGTAGGGCACCCCGAAGGCAAACGCTACGGGGAAGCGCATCTCGCCAGGATCCTGCTTCTGAACATGCTGCGTTCGGGTATGCAGCTCGAAAAGATCGCGCTGCTTCTGCAATACGTAAACGGCAGCGCGGACGACCGCGCAGACGACAGCGTGCCCGATTCCGCTCTGTATTCCTACCTCTGCTCCGTGGTTGCGGAACTCAACGACCGCGGCGGGGCAGATAACGACTCTATCCGCGAGATCGTTGAATCTCTGCTGGCCGATTACACGGAGCCCTTCGAGGGCGCGCGCGGCAAGCTTGTGAACACGCTCGTCATCATGGCGCTCGCGTATCTCTCCGGTGAGTTTTCGGGCAGGGCGCAGGCGCTGCTCTCCGAGATCCTCTGATCTCACGCAAATTTCATATGACGATCGCTCGTTGCTTTTCATTCGAAAAGGACTCTTTCTTAGGCCGGCCGCAGGCAGTAGGTATTCACCCTTTCCTTACTGCCTGCGGTTGGTCTATTATTTTGAAAACTTTTCTGTTAACCCTTGTAATTTGGGGCAAAATAGTGTATTATGATAAAAAAATCGAAAGCGATTTCGGAATTTCAGAAGTTATATGTTTAAATTTCACAAAAAACTGCACAAAAGGAGCTTGTAATACAGATGGCAAAAGGGATGACGCAGACGGCGCTCAAGGCGCTGCTTGAAAACAAGCTGATCCATTACTTCGGCGTACGGGCGGAGGACGCGACCTACGATCAGTTCTACCGCGCGATCGTCATGATCCTCAACGAGCAGATGGGCTCGGCGAGAGCCGCGTTCAACGACAGGGCCGATAAAGCCGGCGTGAAGCGCATTTACTATCTCTCCATGGAATTTCTGATGGGCAGAAGCCTCAAGAACAACCTTTACAACCTGAATCTGACCGAAACGGCGGAAAAGGTGCTGGCCGGCTACGGCGTAAAGCTCGAAAAGCTCTACGACTGCGAGCCGGACGCGGGCCTCGGCAACGGCGGCCTCGGCAGGCTTGCCGCCTGTTATCTCGATGGCCTCGCCACCGGCGGTTTTCCGGCGCGCGGCTATTCCATTCTCTACGAATACGGCATCTTCCGCCAGAAGCTGGTGGACGGCTGGCAGACCGAGATGCCCGATTTCTGGCTGCCCGGCGGCGACGTGTGGCTGACCCGCCGCGA
>CADBOC010000200.1 GCA_902796175.1 Oscillospiraceae bacterium
GATTGTAACGCCTGCCGATTTCGCCCTGCGGGCGACGGCAATGGCGAATGCGAAAGCGCTCTGCGCTGCGGCGCAGCCGCTTTCTTGCTGCTTTCTGAAAGGCCGGGCGGGAAACGGGATCCGATCCCGGTTATCGGCGGATAAACGCGCGAAGGCCCATAAAAACGCCCGCAAGCGCCAGCACGGCGCCGATGACGATCATGATGACGGAATTGCCCGTCACGTTCTTTTCCGCAAAGTTCTCGGGATTTGAGGACTGGTAGAGGATCTCAAGCTCATCGCCCTTTTTCATGGAGCTGCTGTAGCCCGGATATTCCCGGTTCTCATACTTTTTGCCGTCGACCTCGTAATCGACGTAGACCTTGTAGTCGTAGGTATCGAAACCGTCCTCATCCGTACCCGTCCATTCTCGCTCAATGCCGACGATCACAGCCTTGGTCGAAGCGTCGTACAGACGCCGCGACTGCAGCTTTTTGACGCCGGCCACGATGAGGATAACGGCAAAGACCGCCATCACAATGGGAAATACGAATTTAAGGATCCTGTTCAGAATCGTACGCATGTTTTTATCTCTCCTGTTCTTTTCTGTCTGCCTTCAGTATAACATATCCGCGCCAAAAAAGGAATACTTTTTTTGAAAATGCAGAGCCGGAGGCGGATCAATCGCGCGCGGCGGGACTCAACTCATACGCGCCGCCGGGAACAGTCTCCAGCATGAGATCGCCCGCCGCATCCCGGCAAAGCGGCAGAGGCCGCCCTTCGTGTACCGCCTCGACCGCGCCCTGCCACGGGGGGACGAGCTTCAGCGTACCGCCCTTTTCGCTGACGATACGCACGTTTTCGATCACGCCGTCCTTCAGAGAGGCGCTGACGAGGAACGCGCCGTAAACGCGCAGGTTTTCGAAGGCGGCGTCCTCCGAACGGTCCCACACGGGGAACAGACGCAGCCGGCCGGCGTAATTCTGCGCCAGCATATCGTTGACGGCGGATGGCACCGCGCTGCAGCATTCGATCCCGCCGCCGCCGTAATAGACGAAGCCGTTCGGATAAGCGTGCGTTCTGAGCTGTTGCTCCATATGCCGCAGGATCTCGCCGGGATCCGCGCCGAGCCTGACCGCCGCGGTGTAGAACGTAGGGAAGGCGTTGTAATCCTCCCACCGCGCCATCACGGCGAGCGTATCCCGCAGGAGCTTCAGCGTCGCGGGATCGCTGTCGAGCCCTTCGACCCCGGCGGGAAAGGCGGACTGGATGCCGAGGCTGTTGTCGTCGCACCAGGCTCTCCCTTTTTCCGTATAGCGCAGCACGGTGCGGCCTCCCCGCTTCTGGGTGGTATAGCCGGGGAGATGCGCCAGCATATACTCCCATTTTTCGCGTCTGTCTTCGTCGCGGCCGAGCGCGCGGCTCATGTCGATCAGGGCTCTGAGCGTCATGCGGATCAGGGCGATGCTGACAACGGGGTTCAGATCCGGCTTTACGCTGCGGTTCCCCTTCCAATCCCGTTCCACGGCGTGGTCGCCGACGTCGCCCTCCTCATGGATAAAGTCGTTCTTATCCATATAGCGGCCGTTTTCAAAGACAAGGTAATCCTCCCAGAAATCGATCACGGCAAGCAGATACGGATAAGCGCGCTCCTCGAGATACCGGCGGTCAAGCGTGGAATAATACCGCATGATAAAATTGACGGCGGCGTAGCTCGCGTTGGATTTCTGCCCCCAGTAAGGACGCTGCTCATTCGGAGAGCCGTCCGGGCGGAACATGGCTGAGACCTCATAACCGAAGGGGCCGACGCCGACCTTGGAATACAGGCCGCGGCAGTTCAGCTGCGTTCGGGCGTTTTCCCGCGCTTTATCCATATATTCAAGCACAGGCCGGTCGTACGCGTCCGCAAGGTCGATGCGATTGGAGCTGTATAAACCCCAGAAAGGCGCTTCGTGATTATAGTTCAGGTGATAATCTCCGCCCCAGTTCGGATGATCGGAGGTCAGAAAATTCCCGAAGATGCCGGGCGCGAATTTATCCCTGTCGCAGCAGCAGGCAAGGATATAGTGGGAGAGGTACCAGATCCGCTCGATCTCGGGACGATCCGGCAGACACACAGAAGAGGTCTGCCAGAATCCGTTCCACCAGCGGGCGTTCGCCGTCTCGAGCGCTTCGGCCCCGGCGGGGGTCATGCCGCCTGCGCGCGAGACCGCCGCCGCCGCGGGATCGGGCGCTTCGTTCTCTGTAACGAGGGCGACGGCGAAGCAGACAGACTGCCCCGCGGCAAGAACGCCTTCGGCGCCGCCGTCCAGACCGCGAAGCGCCGAGGCGCAGCGGGAATCACGGTCCATCTCTTTCCCTTCGTAGGATTTTACGACGAGCAGCGTATCCGCCGCCGTTTCGCGGCGGACGGAGCACAGGGGATCCTCAGACAGCGCGTCGGGAGAAACGCGGTACGGCAGCTCGCCCGCTTCACAGCCGATACGCAGGATCAGGACCCCTTCGCCGCGCGGCGCGGAAAGCGAAAGCGCCCCCCTTGTTTCCCCGTTTTCGTACCGCATACCGATGCGCCCGACACGGGCGTCCTGCCAGAGCGCCGCCTCGCCGCCGCCGAACCCCGGCAGATCGACGGTAAGAAGAGCGGCGCTCTTCATACCGCCGCCCTTTTGCGCGGGGCGGTAGCACCAGAAATCATTTTTCGACAGCCAGAAGCGCGCTCCGGCGGCGGTCAGATCCATCACGGCGCCGATATCCCCGTTTCCGCAGACAGGCCCGTTCGGTACGGCCTGGTTGGGCGTATTCGGAACAAACGCCCCGAATTCCGTAAATAAGTTCCGTTTCTCTTTTTGCAGCATTTTTGCCTCCGTATTTTTTTTGTACGGCAACATAGTAACATGAAGCGCCGGAAAATGCAAGACTCCGGGAGCCTCAGGCAGCGGCTTTGTTGCGAGACGGGGCAGACGCGTTCAGGCTGCGGTAGGTCAGGATCAGCACAGCGGCCGTGATCACGGCGGTCAGGATATCCGATACCGGCATGGAATACAGTACGCCGTCAAGCCCGAAAAAGCGCGGCAGCAGCAGAGCGAAGCCGACGCCGAATACGATCTCTCTGACCATGGAGAGCATGGTGGAGGCCCCCGCTCTGCCCATCGCCTGCATAAAGATGAACGCCGCCTTATTCACGCAGGCAGGGACCAGCATAGACAGATAGATCCGGAACGCTTTCACGGCGAACGCCGTATAGTACCCGCTTTCATTCGCCGCGCCGAACAGACGGATGAGCGCGCCGGGGAAGCATTCCGCAATAAACAGCGAAACGGCGCCGACGGCGGCTTCCGCCAGAAGCAGACGGGTCAGGATCCCTTTTACGCGGCCGTTTGCCCGCGCCCCCATGTTATACCCCACGATCGGTATGCAGCCCGCCGCCATGCCGATCACGACCGAAATGACGATCTGAAAGAACTTCATCACGATGCCGACGACCGCCATCGGGATCTGGGCGTACCGGGTCTGCCCGAAAACGGGATCGAGCGCGCCGTACCGGCGGATCATATTGTTGATCGCCATCATGGCGGCTACGAGCGAGAGCTGCGCCAGAAAACTGCATACGCCGAGAGAGAGCATTCGGGCGAGCAGCCGTGCGTTCAGTTTAAGATCGGCGGCGCGCGGCTTTACGAGCTTTGCGCGGACGAGATACGCCGCCGCCATCACGGCGACGACGACCTGGCCCGCCACGGTGGCGACGGCCGCGCCCTTCATCCCCCACCTGAGCCCGAGAATAAAGACCGGATCCAGAATCAGGTTGACCGCTGCGCCGGCGGCGGTGGAGATCATGGCAAAAACAGGACTGCCGTCTGCCCGGATGACGGGGTTCATCGCCTGCCCGAACATATAAAACGGAACGCCGAGGGCGATCCAGAAGAAATACTCTTTTGCCATCGCGAAGGTCGTTTCGTTCACGTTCGCGCCGAAGGCTTTGAGAAGCTTATCCGCGAAGAGCAGATAGACCGCCGTGAGCGCTGCGCTCGCAATGAGACAGACGGCGACGGCGTTCCCGACGCCCCTGGACGCGTTTTCGGTCTTTTTTTCTCCCATCGAAATGCTGACGAAGGCGCAGGCGCCGTCCCCGATCATCACGGCGACGCCCAGCGCGATGACGGTCAGCGGGAACACCGCCGTGTTCGCGGCGTTGCCGTTGGAGCCGAGATAGGCGGCGTTCGCGATGAACACCTGGTCCACAATGTTGTAGAGCGCCCCCACCAGCAGCGAGACGACGCAGGGCAGCGCGTATCTGAGCATGAGCTTACCGGGCTTTTCCGTGCCGAGGGCGGTATGTGCGTTTTTCATCTGATCCTCCACAGGTTTCTTGTTTTCGGCGGCAAAAAAAGAAAGGCGTAAGATCCGTTTCAGCCGGACTTACACCTTTCGGGTCGCACACCGTGTTTTTTATTATAGCAGTTCACGCGGAAAAACGCAAAGGCAGTTTTCGCCAAAAAAACGGCGTTTTACGGCTCCGTTTTTTACACGCGCCCGCCCGGCGTTATGCCGAACGCGGCCTCGAACGCGAAGAGCGTCTGCTTCTGAAACGGATCCAGAAACGGGAGCGCCGCCTCGCGCAGCCGAGCCGGCACGCCGAAATACGCCCCCGCGACGCCGCCCGCGATCGCGGCGATCGTATCGCTGTCACCGCCGAGGGAGACCGCGCCCCGCACGGCGTCTTCAAAATCCTCCGCTTCAAAAAACGCCTCCAGCGCCTGCGGCACAGACCCCTGACAGGATACGTCGAAGGTATACGTATCCCGAATGGAATCCAGCGTAAAATCCAAAGGATAATAGTCTTCCGTGATCATACGGCGGATCTCCTTCTTATCCGCGCCGGCCCGCGCGAGATATACGGCGGCGGCGACGCTTTCGGCGCCGCGGATCCCCTCGGGATGGTCGTGGGTGACCGCCGTCACCGCGCGGGCGAACGCTTTCGCCTCTTCGAGAGAAGCGGCCGCGTATCCGCAGGGGGATACGCGCATGGCGGCGCCGTTGCCCCAGCTTTGATAGGGCTTCGGTTCCTTCGCCGTCAGCCAGTCGCAGAATCTGCCGCCGTACCCGGCGAAGGGATAGCGTCTGCCGAATTCCCGCATCGCGTTTACGGCGGCCTCCGCAAGCGGCAAAGAACGCCCGGCCCGATCCAGAAACGCCTTCGCGACAGCAAGCGTCATGACGGAATCATCCGTCGGCCGGCAGTCCGCCGTAAAGAATTCAAATGATTTCGACTTACAGTTGTTCCACTCGAATCTGGAACCGGCGATATCGCCGATCAACGCGCCGATCATACCGAGACCTCCCGCTTTTTCTGTTATGAGGGGCTTTTTTCCCTTGCCCCTTTGCGCTTCGATGAAACGTCCCCGCGCCGCCCGTAGCTTTGCGGTACGGGCGCGGCGCGGGGACCTGGTTTTATTTCTTTCTTCGGATCTCCCCTACGATACGCGTTAAGTGGATCTCGCTCTTCCAATGCTCGCGCACGCTCTCATAGTCGCGTTTTCTCAGCCGTTCGAGCTCGGCCAGCGCCTTAGCGAGATCCTTCTCCTCCCGGCAGAAATCAACGTAAAGGTCAGCCCGGTTCCCGTAGACCTCCATAAATCCCTCGCTGCAGAGGTAGGTGATCCATTCGCCGCCGATCTTCAGCTTCAGCAGACCGTAATCGAGCGCGATCACACAGGGCATGTGGTTCGCCATAACGCCGATCTCGCCGTCAAGTCCCCGGCAGGTAAGCGCCTCGGCGCGCGTTTCGAGCGTCAGGCTTTTCGGGGTGTAGACCGATACGGCAAAGGTATGATCTTCCATACGCGCCGCCTCCTGTTATTGCTCCGGTCAGAGCGTTTTTGCTTTCTCGACCGCTTCCTCAAAGGTGCCGACCATAAAGAACGCGTTCTCGGGCAGGTCGTCCGCCTCGCCGTCCACGATCTTGCGGAAGCCCTCGACCGTATCCGACAGATGCACGAATCTGCCGTCCATACCGGTAAACGCCTTTGCGACGTAGGTCGGCTGAGAAAGGAATTTCTGTATCCTTCTGGCCCGGTATACCGTGAGCCGGTCTTCGGGGGAGAGCTCCTCCATCCCGAGGATCGCGATGATATCCTTCAGGTCCGCATAGCGCTGCAGGCAGGACTGTACCGCCCGGGCGACGCGGTAATGCTCCTCGCCCACGATCTCGGGCTGCAGCACGCGCGAGGCGCTCTCAAGCGGATCCACGGCGGGGTAGATGCCCTGCTCCGCGATGGCGCGGGAGAGCACGGTGGTCGCGTCCAGATGGTTAAAGATCGCGGCGGGGGCGGGATCCGTCAGATCGTCCGCCGGCACGTACACCGCCTGCACCGAGGTAATGGAACCCGCCTCGGTCGAGGAGATACGCTCCTCGATCTCGCCGAGCTCCTGCGCGAGAGTCGGCTGGTAGCCGACTGCGGAGGGCATTCTTCCCAGAAGGGCGCTCACCTCGTTGCCGGCCTGTACAAAGCGGTAGATGTTGTCGATAAAGAGCAGCACGTCCTGCTTTTTTTCATCCCGCAGGTATTCCGCCATGGTAAGCCCCGTCATGGCCACGCGCATGCGCGAGCCGGACGGCTCGTTCATCTGCCCGAAGGCAAGGATCGTTTTTTCGATGACGCCGCTCTCGGTCATGTCGTGCATCAGCTCGTTGCCCTCGCGGCTGCGCTCGCCCACGCCCGTAAAAACGGAATAGCCGCCGTGCCCCATGGCGATGTTGTGGATCATCTCCATGATCAGAACGGTTTTGCCGACGCCCGCGCCGCCGAAGAGCCCGATCTTGCTGCCCTTGGCGTAGGGTACAAGCAGATCGATGACCTTGAGGCCGGTCTCAAGCAGACGGTCCGCCGGGCGCTGCTCGGAAAGCGCGGGCGCCGGGCGGTGGATCGGCAGCCTTCGTTCTGCCGCGATCGGCCCTTTGCCGTCGATGGGCCGGCCGAGCACGTCCACAACGCGGCCGATCACCGCGTCGCCGACCG
Source organism: Oscillospiraceae bacterium (assembly GCA_902796175.1). GTDB lineage: Bacteria > Bacillota > Clostridia > Oscillospirales > Acutalibacteraceae > RUG806. The sequence goes on from CADBOC010000200.1 coordinate 6,996, forward strand.
GCACGGTGATGCCGGCGCCGTCCGATACGACCTCCATGCCGCAGTACATCCCCTCGGGGGCTTCCAGCGCGATGGCGCGCACAACGCCCCCTTCGGTCTGCGCCGCGACCTCCATATGTCTGCCGGTGGCGGTCTCTGTCAGAAGGGCGTTGATCGGCGGCTGCTCCCCTTCGGGAAAGCGCACGTCCACCACAGGACCGGATATTTTTATGATGGTTCCCTTGCTCTCTTGCATCCGTCAAATCCCTCTTTTCAGCAGCTGCGTCGCCGCCGCGATCTCTGTGATCTCATTCGTTATCGTAAGCTGGCGCACCGCGTTCATGCGGCCCTCGAGCGTACGCAGCATCTCGTCCGCGTTGTTGGTGGCGGACTGCATCGCGTCCATGCGCGCCGCGTTCTCGCTGGCGGAGGCCTGCACCAGAATGTTATACAGCAGCGCCGAACAGTACAGCGGCACGATGTGCTCGAACACCGACTCCGCCGACGGCTCGTAGAGCATTTCGTTCGGCCTGCCGCGCGAAGCGGAATCCGTAAAATCGCCCTGCAGCAGCGGCAGCATCCGCCTGCAAACCGGCGCGCGGTTCGCCGCCTTATACGGCGTATAGATGATGAAGACCTCGTTCACCTCGTCCGTCACATACATATCGATCAGGGCCTTCGAGAGCTCCCGCGCCAGCGTAAGATCGGGATGCATGGAGGAACCGGGCAGCACGCGGTCGGGCCTCAAGCCTCTGGCTTTGAGATACTCTTCGCCCTCAAGCCCGAAGCAGTACAGCATGGAACCGGGCTTTTCCCGTTTGATCTGCGACGTGAGCGCCGCCAGGGCGTAATTGTAGTTGCCGCAAAGCCCCTTATCTCCCATGACCGAAAGATAGAGGGAGGTGCCCTTGGGCGAGACCTCCAGATAGCGGTTGCGTATACCCGCGTCTTCGCTCATTTCAAGGATCTCGCGCATCGCGCCGCGAAGCGATTCGCGGTAGCGCAGACTGTATTCCATACCCGCGAGCGTCTTTTTGAGCATGGAGGTCGAGAGCAGGAACATGGCGTTCGTGATCTGACGCGTCTGTCTTACGCTTGCAAGATGCTGTTTTATATCGCTGAGACTTTCGCTCACGCAGACGGCCTCCTTTTCTGTTTACGGTTTATTCGCTCCGTTCCGAAAACCGGCGCATCGCCTGCGTCAGCGCGTCGCGCACGCCGGCGTCCATTCTGCCGGTGCCGTCGATCGCGCGCTCGGCTTCGGGGCAGGCGGTATGCAGGAACGAAAGAAGGGCCTCGCCCGCTTCATTTATTTTTGCGGGATCGGTACCGTCAAAAACATTCTCATGATAGGCAAGCAGCAAAGCCGTCTCTTTGAACAGGCTTTTCGGCTTGCTTTTATCCTGTTTGAACAGGTTTACAAGCTGCTCGCCGCGCTGCAGCATACGTTTGGTGGACGCATCCAGATCGTTGCCGAAACGGGTGAACACCGCCATTTCACGGTACTGCGAAAGTTCGATGCGCAGCGTGCCCGAAACGTCCTTCATCGCGGGGTGCTGCGCGGCTCTGCCCACGCGCGAGACTGAAAGCCCCGTGTTTACGGCCGGGCGCACGTCGGCGTGGAAGAGCTCGCTCTCAAGGTAGATCTGCCCGTCCGTGATCGAGATGATGTTCGTCGGGATATAGGCGGAGATATTGCCCGCCATGGTCTCAACGATCGGCAGCGCCGTGATGCTGCCGCCGCCGCGCTCTTTCGACAGGCAGGCGCTGCGTTCCAGCAGGCGCGAATGCAGATAGAATACGTCGCCCGGGAACGCCTCGCGTCCCGGCGGACGCAGAAGAAGCAGACTCATGGTGCGGTACGCCACGGCGTGCTTCGAGAGATCGTCGTATACCACCAGCACGTCTTTTCCCTTTTGGGCGAAGGATTCCGCGATCGACGCGGCGGAATAAGGCGCAAGATACTGCATGGCGGGCGAATCCGCGGCGGACGCGCTGACCACGACCGTATAATCCATCGCCCCGGCGTTCGTCAGCGTCTGGATCACGCCGGCGACGGTGGAAGCTTTCTGCCCGATGGCGCAGTAGATGCAGATCACGCCCGACTCCCGCTGGTTCAAGATGCTGTCGAGCGCGATGGTGGTCTTGCCCGTCTGCCGGTCGCCGATGATCAGCTCCCGCTGGCCGCGGCCGATCGGGATCATGCTGTCAATGGCGAGGATGCCCGTCTCCATCGGCGTATCGACCGGTCTGCGGTCGATGATCGCGGGCGCGGGACGCTCCGCGGGCAGGTATGTTTCGGTTCTCAGCTCCCTGCCGTCAAGCGGACGGCCGATGGGATCGACCACACGGCCGAGCAGCGCGTCGCCCACCGGGGTTTCGGCTACGGTATCCGTGCCGCGCACGCCGTCGCCTACCCTTACGGAATCCGCCGCGTCGAACAGCACCGCGCCGACGCCGTTTTCGGTCAGATCCAGCGCCATGCCGTAGACGCCGCCGTCAAACTCCAGCAGTTCGCCGTAAAGCCTGCCCGGCAGCCCCTCGATGCGTACCACGCCGTCGCCGACCTTCGAAACGCGGCCGCGCTGGTAGGTGATGGGCGCGGCGTGCCAGAGAGACAGCTGTTCTTTTAAGTGTGCGCTGATGTTTTTCAGCTCCATAACGCGTTCCCCCTTTCGAGCGCCGTCAGCCGCAAAGGTGCCGACGGGCGTCCCTGAGAAGCGCGGAATAGCTCATATCGTAAACGCCCGCCTCCATCTGCAGAATAAAGCCGCCGATGATCGAGGGATCGTCCACGCGGGAAAAACCGACGTTGGCGCCGAAGCGCGCCCGCGCTTTGGTGCAGATGTATTCAAACGTCTCTTTCGTCGTTTCGGGGCGCACGGTGATCACACAGTGTTTCATACGTTCGTTTCCTCAAAGAATTGTTCCGCCGCGCGCAGCGTATCCGCCTCCGTCACGGCGCGTCCGAGGATCTTTTCGGAGAGCGTTACCGCCATCTCCACGATATCCTTTTTCGCTTCCTGCACCGCGTCCGCGCGGGTGAGCTCCGCCGCCGCAGCGGCTTCGCGCTTCACCTGTTCCGCCTGTTCGCGCGCGCCGGCAAGGATCCGCTCCGATTCCGCCCTGGCGGCGTTCTGCGCCTCGGCTACGCTCTTTCGGCGCATCTCCTCCGCCCCCGCCAGAAGCGCTTCGTACTGTTCGCGGGCGGCGGCGGCTTCGGCCTGCCCGGCCTGCGCCCGGGCCGCTTCATCCTCCAGCCGCTGACGGCGCGCCTCCAGAAACTTTTTTACCGGCTTATATACCAGCGCCTTCGTAACAAGGAAAAGGATCACGATGTTGATCAGATTGATCACGAGATCCGCGATCATATCCTTTGAAAGCAGTTCTCCCATAACCGTTCCTCTTTTTATTTCGCGGTCGCGAGAATGATCGCGATGATAAAGCCGTAAAGACCGATGGATTCCGCAAGGGCGCAGCCCAGCAGCAGTAGGGTCTGGATCCTGCCCGCGGCCTCAGGCTGACGGGCGGCGGATTCCACCGCTTTGGACGTGGCAAAGCACATACCGAAGCCGACTCCCAGTACGGTAGCGGCCATGATGATCGCGGCAGCAATTGCATTCGTCATTTTTTCTTTCCTCCGAATCTGAATTGATTTGTTTTATTCAAGCGCTTCGCTGATGTAGGTCAGCGAAAGCGTTACAAAAATATAGATCTGCAGCATCGGGTGGATCAGGTTGAAATAGATCCCCGCGACGGCGGGCAGACCAAGCGCGAAGCCGCCGAGCACGCCCTTTAAGAGCTCCATCACGAGCATGCCGCCCATCATGTTGCCGAAGAGCCGGCAGGCGAGAGAAATGGGAACGGCGAAGTCGCTCACCATTTTAAGCGGAACCATGATCGGGCGCATCCAGGGCACGGGACCGCCCATATTTCTGAGTCTGCCCCCGAAGCCGTTCTCGCGGATGCCGCAGATGTTGACGAGCGCCAGCGTACAGAGGCCCAGACTGAAGGTGAACGTAAGATCCGAGATCGGCGCGCGCAGCCCGAACAGCTCCGTCAAAGCCGATGCGAACATATAGAGCGCGACGCTGAGCATATAAGGCGCGAGCAGCGGCGTCATACCGGGATTCGTCGCCTTGCCGACAAAGGAATCGAGCGTTTCCACGATCAGCTCGAACACGTTCTGCAGCCGGCCCGGAGAGCCCTCCGTAAACTTCGGAACGGCGATAAAACGAAAGAGCAGCATCAGCACCGTCAGGATCACGAGCAGCGCCGCGCCCAGCACCGTGGTCTTCGCGACCGTGATCCCGGCAAAGAGCGGCACGCGTTCGCTGAACATCTCGAACTCGATCTTAAGCTCAGACCGTTTGCCCGACAGACCGGTGATCAGAGAACCCGCCGTCAGATAAGCGGAGATCAGCACGCCGACGAACCAGAGCTTTCGTATCCGCCTCTGTTTCTTTGTCGGCTGAGCCCCGCCGCCCCGCTTTGCCACGATATACCCGGCGAGCGTGACGCCGAGCAGCGCCGCCCCGACGGCGGCGAGAATGATCTGTTTGGTTTCCAAGGATTATCCTCCTTTCATCTGTGTTCTGCCTTTTTTAACGTACCAGACCGCAAGCGCCGCAAGCAGGCCGACGGCATACCCCGCGGCGCCCCATAAAACGCCCGCTCGCAGGGGGAACGCCAACAGGCAGAGCAGCGCGCCGTAAACGGCGATCTTCGCGAACAGCGCCGCGAGCATTCTGCCCGTCTGCTGCGAGAAAGCAGCGGGGAACAGGACCGCGCTCAGAAGCGCCTGCACGACGCCCGCCGCAAGGGCGGCCGCCAGCGCGGCGATACGAATGAACAAACCTGTACGCCTCCCCTCAAAAAACAGAAAGCGCGCCGGTCTCCGGCAACGCTTTTTGCTCGAACGGTTGCATTATAGTCTTTGTTTGCATAAAATACAAGGGCTTTTTCATAATTTTTTATTATACTTTTTTATTTGGTCATTAGCGATCTTTATACACTGTATACGCTGCGCGCGCAGTCCACGAACGCCTCCATGGCGCTGCTGGGATACCTTTTTTTCTTGTAGCCGATCGAGAGTCTGCGCCTTGTATCCTCCCCCGCGAGCTTATAAAAACAGCAGCGCGTCTCGCTGCCCATCACGCGCACAAGGTTATCCGTTACCACGGTAACGCCGAGGCCCTCTTTGGTCATATTGTAAGCCGTGAGGAGCTGATCGGGGCTGATACGGACCTTCGGCGCAAAACCGGCGTTTTCACACAGCTGCATCGCGCGCGCATACATATCGTTGCCCTTTTTGAGCACGATGAAAAAGCTGTCTGAGAAGGCCGAAAGCTCCACCCTCGGGCAGCCGCGGTCCAGATAATGTCCGTTTTTGATATCGCGGTCCGTCAGCGCGGCGTCCGCAAACGCTTCGTTGATCGGGTGCGCCGCCGGCACCGCGAGCAGCAGCGTTTCGTCTGAAAGCGGATAGGATACGAAAAGCTCGGGATCAAAATCGTGCGCGACCAGGATATCCACCTTTTCTTCCAGAAGCTGATTCTTCAGATCGTGGGTATGGGATTCCACCAGCTCTACCTGCACGCCCTGATAGCGCTGCGAGAACGCGCGGATGATGCGCGGCAGAATGAACGACGCGATAAAATTTTCGCCGCTCACGATCACGCTGCCGCTCTTGATCTCGCTCAGATCATTGAGCTGATTGAGCATATTGTGCTGCAACGCCCGCATCTTTTCGATGGATTCGATGCACACGCGCCCGGCGGAGGTCAGCGAAACGGGATTCGTGCTGCGGTCAAAGATCGTCACGCCGAGACGCTTTTCCACTTTTTTTACCGCGGCGGACAGCGCCGGCTGCGATATGAAGAGCTTTTTCGCCGCGGCTGAAAAGCTGCGCTCCAGATAGACTTCATATACATAATCCATGCCGTCGAACACCGCGCCGCCCCCCCCTTTGGTTCCGATGGGTGTATGATAGCACAAAAACGGATCTTTGTCACCTCTTTTTTTGTTTTTTTCGGGATTGAATCCGCGGCGTCTTTATGATATGATAAAAGAAAACGGAAAAGGGAGGATCGGAATGGGTAAGACAAAAACGCTTACCACAGGCAAAATGATCGCCTACGGCGTCGGGATCTTCGGCATCCAGATGCTGGTGGGCTACATCAATACGTACCAATCCCAGTTCTATTCCAAAGTATTGAACGCGGAGCTGACGGTCTGCGCCGTGATCATTCTTGCGGCGAAGATCATCAGCTCGTTCGCGGATCCCGTGATCGGCCGGCTGATCGACGGAGCGCATTTCAAATCCGGCAAAATGAAGCCCTTCGTCGCCTTCAGCATTCTCCCCTTTGCGGCGATCACCCTGATGATGTTCGTGTTCATCCCATTCCCGAACGACGCGGTCAAATACGTTTACATCACGTTTACGACGGTCCTGTGGAACATTCTGATGAGCTTCGCCGATATCCCGAGCCAGGGGATGCTCGCGGTGCTCAGCCCCTCGTCGGAAGAGAAAAACTCAGCCGCCGGTTTTTCGAACATGATGAAATCCGTAGGGCTGATCGTTCCGGGGCTCGTCGTGCCGATCGTCTGCATGGCGACGGGCTCGCCGGACATCGGCAAAAAGGAGTACCTGATCACCGCCGTCGTCGTGTGTCTGCTTGCGCTTCTCTTCGTCGCGCTGATGCTCGGCACAACGAAGGAGGTCATAAAGAGCGAACCGCAGAAGATGAGCCTGAAAGCGATGTTCCGGGAGCTGGTGACAAACAAGCCCCTGATGATCATTTTTCTGATGAATCTTCTGGGCTTCGGCCGGAATCTCGCCGTGAACATCGGCGTGCAGACGGCGGCCGTCGTATTCAAAGAGGGCTTTTCGATCACGCTTTTCGGCAATCAGATCGCTTTCGCCGGGGAAAATCTCTCGATCGCGCTCGGCATCGGCTCTTCGGTGACCTCATTCATCGGCATCACGATCGCTCCCTTTGTCGCGAAAAAGCTCGGGATCAAAAAGACATTTATGATCTTCGGCGTATACGGGCTCGCCGCCAGCACCGCTTACTATCTGCTCTTCGTCTTCGGCCCGGATTTCTGGCGCGGCTTCTGGGGCATTTTCATCGGTCAGTTCATCATCAGCCTGATGTTCGGCACCCACGGCTACGCGCCGCTCGTCATGCTCTCCGATTCCGTCGACTACCGCGAGATGACGACGGGCAAACGGACGGAGGGACTGCAGTCCTCCATCGTAACGCTCTCCATCAAGCTGGCGAACGCCTTCTCGGTGGCGGTCGGCATCTTTATGGTGGGGCTTTCGGGCTATAAGGCCGATATGGCGGGAACGCCGGATCTGATCACCCCGAAGATGACCAACATCGTGACCGCCGCGTACTGGCTCGTGCCCGGCATATGCGTGGGCCTGAGCATGCTGCCCATGCTCTTTTACAAGCTCGACGACCCGGAGATCCGTAGCAAAATGACCGCCTATATGAGATCGCGGGAAGAACAGAACGTCTGATCCGAAAAAAGATCCCGCTGTGTCTGCCGCCCTGAGGCAAAGCAAGCATAACGGGATCCGTTTTTTCTGTAAAAAAGCCTGTTGCCGCACAACGTGCGGTGAACCCGGCCTCAGTCCGGCAGGCCCGAAAAGGCCAGCTCCGTCGGGCGGAACCTGCCGGTTTTGGAGAGATAGCAGACGCCGTCCGGCGCAACGATCATGTGGTCGAGCAGAATCACGCCGATCGCGCCGAGCGTCTGGGCAAGCATACGCGTACTGTCTATGTCGTCGCGCGAGGGAGCGGCGAAGCTCAGCGGATGCGAATGGGCGATCACGATCCCATGCGCCGAATGCAGAACGGCCTCGCGGATCAGCATTTCGGTACTGGCGGAGACCGAGTGGGAACCGCCGGAATCCGTCACAAAACGTTTGATCACCCGCCCGGCGCCGTCGAGCAGCGCGAACGCGAACTGCTCAACGGAGGGATCTGTCAGCAGGGGCGAGAGCACGCTCTCGATGTCGGCCCGCGAACCAATGCGCTCTGTTGTCAGGTCCGATTCCCGTCTGCACAGCGCCGAAACATCCCGGAACAGCTTCAGGAACGCGGCCGTTTCCTCGCCGACGCCGGGAATCGAGGTCAGCGCCCGGCTCGGCGCGTTGAGCACGTTCGAAACGGAACCGTACCGGTCGATCAGCTCATGCGCGATCGGCTTTGTATCTACCCGCGGAAGCGCGTAGAACAGGATCAGCTCCAGCACCTGGTAAGGCGGCATGCCAGTAAGACCGCTCTCCATATACTGCCTGCGAACGCGCATCCGGTGCCCGGCATGGAACCGGTCGCCTTTGCGGCTCTTTGCTTTTCTGTCCTCCATCACAGATCCTCTTTTTCTGTATCAGTATCACTCTATCATCAGGGGTAAGACAATCATGAGATCCATTACCGTAAACGGCAACGACGCGGGCCAGAGACTCGACAAATTCCTGACCAAAGCGCTGCCCGCGCTTCCGCAGGCGCTGCTTTACAAATATCTGCGTGTAAAGCGCATCAAAGTGAACGGCAAACGCGCCGAAAACGCGTACCGGCTTGTACAGGGAGACGTAATAGACCTGTACGTCAACGACGAGTTTTTTGCGCCGAGAGAAGAACGGTATTCCTTTCTCGGCGCGGGAAAAGCGCTGGATATTCTCTATGAGGATGAAAACATTCTGGTGCTGAACAAAACGCCGGGGCTGCTCTCGCATCCGGACGAAGGGGAATACACGGATACGCTGATCACCCGCGTACAGCGCTACCTTTACGAAAAAGGAGAATACGACCCGGCGGACCAGAACAGCTTCGCACCCGCCCTCGCGAACCGGATCGACCGCAATACCGGCGGCGTCGTGCTCGCGGCGAAAAACGCGCAGGCGCTCCGGATCCTGAATGAAAAAATAAAGCAGCGCGAGATCGAAAAATACTACCTCTGCGTACTGGCGGGCGCGCCGCCGAAAGACCGGGATACCGTGGAATCCTTCATGCGCAAGGATGAGGCGCAAAACAAAGTGCGCCTGTACAGCCACCCGGTCCCGGACGGCCGCTCCATGAAGACCGGCTACCGCGTGCTCGCGAAAAAGAATGGCCTCACGCTTGCGGAGATCCGCCTCTATACCGGCCGCACGCACCAGATCCGGGCGCAGATGGCCGCGCTCGGCTGCCCGCTGCTCGGGGACGGCAAATACGGAACACGGGATCTGGACGCCCCCATCGGGGCCTACCGGCGGCAGTGCCTGTGCTCATACAAAACGGTCTTTTCGTTCCGAACCGACGCCGGGATCCTGAACGGTCTCAAGGACAGGGTCTTCACGGTAAAAGACGTCCCGTTTTTATCCCTGTTCGATCATACGCTCTCCTGAGTGGAGAGCATTTCAGCGAACGCCTCTTCGTCGATCACTCTGACGCCGAGGTCGTTCGCTTTTTTCAGCTTGCTGCCGGCGTTCTCCCCCGCGACCACTACGCTCGTTTTTTTTGAAACGGAGGAGGCCGTCTTTCCGCCGAAACGCTCTATAAGCGCGGAGGCCTCTTCGCGCGTGAAGCGTTCCAGCGCGCCGGTCAGCACGAACGTCATGCCGGCAAAACGCCGGTCTTCGACGGTCTCGGTCCGCTTCATATTCACGCCGCGCGCTTTCAGCCGTTCGATCAGCGCGCGGGACTGCGGCAGACGGAAGTAGGCGGCGACGCTTTCGGCCATCACGGTCCCAAAGCCGTCGACGGCGCCGAGCGTTTCGGCGTCCGCGTTCATCACGGCGTCCATATCCCCGAAGCGGGCGGCAAGGAGCTTGGCCGCCTTCTGCCCGATGTGCTGGATGCCGAGGGCGTAGAGCAGACGGCTCAGATCGTTCGCTTTGGAGCGTTCGACCGCGGCAAGCAGGTTTTCGGCGGATTTTTTTCCAAGCCCCTCGAGCGCGGCGATGCGTTCGCCGTCAAGCGAGTACACGTCCGCCGCGTCGCGCAGCATCCCCTCCCGGACGAAGGTCTCGATGAGCGCTTCGCCGAGGCCGTCGATATCCATCGCGTCGCGGGAGCAGAAATGGATCAGATTTCTGAGGAGCTGCGCGGGGCAGTCGGGGTTCACGCACCTGAGCGCCGCGGCGTCCTTCTCCCGGTAAACGGGCGCGCCGCAGGAGGGGCAGACCTCCGGCAGCGTATAGACCGGCGCGCCGGGGGCGTGCTCCGCGACCGCCGCCACCTCCGGGATCACGTCGCCCGCTTTTCTGACAAGAACGGTATCCCCGATCGAAAGTCCCTTTTCATTGATATAATCCTGATTGTGGAGCGAAGCGCGGCTCACGGTGGAACCCGCGAGCAGCACCGGATCGAACACGGCCGTGGGGGTCAGAACGCCCGTCCGCCCGACGCTGACCTCCACATCGCGCAGCACCGTGCGCTTTTCCTCCGGCGGGTATTTATACGCGACCGCCCATCGCGGGAATTTCGCGGTGCTGCCGAGCGCCCGGCGCATGGAAAAATCGTCCGTTTTGATCACCGCGCCGTCGATGTCGAAGCCGAGCGTCGGCCGTTCTCTGCCGATGCGTTCGATCTCGGCGAGGGCGGCGGAAAGATCCGGACACGGGGTATAGAACGGAACGGTGACAAAGCCGAGCTCTTTCAGCAGATCGAGGCTTTCTTTGTGACCGGCGGGCGACGCCCCTTCAATGCGCTGGATATTGAATACAAAAATATCGAGCTTTCTCGCGGCGGTAACGGCGGGGTCCTTCTGCCGCAGACTGCCGGAGGCCGCGTTGCGCGGGTTCTTGAACGGCGCTTCGCCCCGTTCCTCCTGCCCCGCCCTGAGCTCCAGAAACACGCTGTGCTTCATGTATACCTCGCCGCGCACCTCTATAAAAGGCAGCGCGCGGCGCAGGCGCATCGGGATGGAGCGCACCGTTTTCAGGTTCGCGGTGATATCCTCGCCCGTTACGCCGTCCCCACGCGTGGAGCCGCGCGTAAACACGCCGTTCTCATATTCCAGCGATACGCTCAGGCCGTCGATCTTCGGCTCCACAACGTAAGAAGCCCCCGGGAACCGCTCGCGGACGCGCCGGTCGAAATCGCCGAGCTCCTCATAGGAGAACGCGTCCTGCAGGCTTTCCATCGGCACGGCGTGCGTCACGGGCGTAAAGAGCCGGTCCGCTTCACCCCCCACGCGGCGCGTGGGGGAATCGGGGCGGACAAGCTCCGGGTAGGTCTCTTCGAGCGCCAGCAGCTCCCGCTGCAGCATATCGTATTCGTAATCGGAGATCTCGCTCTCGTTTTCGACGTAGTAGCGGTAGCTGTAATAATTGAGTTTTTCGCAGAGCGCGTCGATGCGCGCTCTCGCCTTCTCATGTTCAGACATTCTGCTCCTCCTTGCCGCCGCCGGCGGATCCGGGCCCCGACCCGGACCGTTTTTTCATGACCGCCGCCAAAACCAGACACACCGCCGCCGCTAAGGGTATGATATACGCCGCCGGATGAACGCGCCGCGGCGCATTTCCGGCGTCGGCGTTCCCGGCCATTGTTTCGACAAAAACGTCCGTTGCGGCAGGGGCCGTCGACGCCGCTTCGGCGGCTCTGTCGTTCAGGTCGATCCCCGCGACAGACTGCACCGAATCCGGCTGTCTGAATCCCTTTTCCAGCGTTCCGATCCTGGTTTCGATCACCCCGATCAGAGCGGAAACGCGGGAAAGATAAGAAGCTCTGCGTTCTTCGGCAGGACCGTTCCGGCTCCCGCCCCAGCGGATCCCGTCCATAACGGCGGAGGCGGCGTTTTCTTCTGCGAGCGCGCCGAGACCGGCGAGCCACTGTCCTTTTATCCGGGCGACCCGACGGTTCCACAGCGCCGTGACTGCGCCCATGAATTCCGGCTGTTCGCACAGGCGGACCAGCAGATTCTCTTCGCTTTCGCTGTTTTGGGCGATCAGCGGATCATCCCGCACGATCCATAGATCGGGGGTGAGCGCCAGATCGAAAACGGAAACGCGGTAGCTGCCGAGAGAAAGATCGTAATCCCACGCCGGCCCGGCGCGGAAAAGCGCGCTTCCCGCATCCTTTGAAAGATAAAAACTGGATGAACAGCCGTCAAAATTCATCATAAGCTCAAGGACCAGGTAGAGAGCCGCAAAGGAATCCTGATCCAAATAGGACGAATAGTGTCGTCCCGCGCTGTTTGTTCCGTTCTCCGAAAACACGGCCTCCTCCATCTCCGCGTAAAGAGACGCGATATACCGCACCTCGGCTTCGGAAGCATATTCCGGGTTTTTGATCACAACGAACTGATTTTTGCCGGATACAAAGCCGCAGGGTTCCGTTTTGTAGCGGTCAGGGAACTCGAGTTCCATCAGATAGCCGCCGCTTATGTCCTGCGGCGAAGCGGGCAAACCGATCCATTTCATGCTGCCCGGCAGATCCGCCCCGGCGCTGCGCCCGGAGGCCAGCGCCGAAAGATCGGCTCCGGGGACCGCCGCCTCGTTTTCTTTTCCGAGATCGCGGATCGGGATATGGTTTTCGCCGATCTGCACGCTTTCGGTCAGCAGATAATTGCCGGCGTATACGCCGTTGAGATACAGATCCGTGTGTATCGCGCCCAGCGCCCCGTAAACGCCGAGCGTACGGGCGAGCGAAAGCGCGGCGGTATTGCGAAGCAGCGTGCCGTCAAAGGCGTTCGCGAGCAGACACCATTTTTTTGAGGCTGAAAAACCGAACCAGCTTGTCTTTTCCTTGAATTTTATATTATACGGTCTCTTTCCGGCGTTGTTCCAGGTGGAATTTCCCCGGCCCTTTATATAATCGAGCGGACGGTCCTCAAACACGGCGGAGCCGCCGTTTACAGCCGTGATACGCGCCGGCTCCTTATGGGATTTATCCGCGTGGACCGCCTCCATACCGCCCGGCCCCGTCTCGACAAAGAGCGCGGGCAGGCCGTCAGAGGATACGACCGTGAGCGGCGTTGCTTCGTCCCCCGCGCTTACGGTGTGATCGCCGTCGGCCGCAAACGCCGAGGTAGTCTCCCCGTTTCTGACGGTTTTGCCGTCGATCTTCAGTTCAGCGCGGTCCGTTTCGATCCGCAGGGCGCCGCGCGCAGCGCCGGAAGGAAGAAAAAGATAATACCGGTCCTCCGGAAAATCGTACCACCACGCCACGCGCACGCCGAGATCCGGGAACGGCAGGACCGAAAGCGAATAATCGACGGCGTCCGCCCCGGCGGCAAGCGAAAAAACAAAGACGCCGGCGCATGCCGCGAAAAATACGGCCAGCGCGCGAAAGATCCTTCCGCGCGCGGCGTCAGTCTGAAACGCAGGAGCAAAGGACAGACTCATCCGCATCGTTCCCTTCCGCTGTTTTCTTCGGGACCCGCCCTGCAAGCCTTCGGAAAGCGGTTCAGCGGCAGGCTTCCCTTACCTTTTCTACGATCCGCCGCATCTCCTCCGCTTTTTTCTCCATATCCGCCACCAGCGCGAACTGGGTGCGGCAGCGAACAAGGTTGTGCTCGGGGTAATCGGTTTTGAAATAAACGTCGCCGTCCAGAAAATCCGTCAGAAAGCGCATGCCGCACTCGAGCGTCATGAGCTTTGACGCAAAGGGAAGCAGACCGATCTCTTTTTCCGTAAGGCTCCCGCCCGCGGCGGAAAGATACCCTTCGGTATACGCTTCAAAAAGCGTAAGATCCAGCGACACCTTCGATAAGTCCCGTTCATCCTCCGCCGCCGTATTGGCGCCGAAGCGGATGGCGTCGCCGAAGTCGTAAAGAGAAAGCCCCGGCATGACGGTATCGAGATCCACAACGCAGACCGGCTCGCCGGTCGCCGCGTCAAAAAGGATATTGTTGAGCTTTGTGTCGTTGTGCGTAACGCGGACAGGCAGCGCGCCGGTTTCGATATAGCCCGTCAGAATGAACGTGTCGTCAAGCCTTTGCTCCGCGAAAGCGATCTGAGCCTCACACAGCCCTCTGCGGCCGGAGGCGTTGCGTTTCACGCTGTTCATCAGATTGCGGTAGCGCCGCGCCGTATGGTGGAAATCCGGGATCGTTTCATAAAGCGTATCGATCGGGAAATCCGCCAGCTGGTTCTGGAATTCCCCGAACGCCTTCCCCGCTTTGCGGAACACGTCCGGATTCTCGATCGTGTTGTACGCAAACGCGTCGTTCACGAAGTTATAGACGCGCCATACTCTGCCGGCGGCGTCCGTATAATACTTTTTACCGTCCTTGCAGGGCTTGCAGTAGAGCGTTTCGCGTTCCGGATCGCCGCCGGCGGCGATCACGCGGTCGCGCAGAAAAGACGTGACCAGATCCACGTTCACCATCAGCCGCTCGGGATCCCTGAAGACGGCGGTATTGATCTGCTGCAGCAGATAGGTCAGCTCCCTGCCGCCGCTCAGGAACACCGCTTTGAACGTATTGTTGATATGGCCGTCGTCGATCGCGCGGCAGCCCCTGTATTCGCCGGAGATCATAAAATGACTCAGGATCTCTCTGAGTTCTTCCTGTGTGAACATGGCGGTTCCTCCCTTCACCAAACAGAAAAATTATAGCAAATATAAAAAAAACAGTCAAGTTTTATTAATTCATTCTTTACTTTATCGCTGAAATCAAGTACAATAAACTGGAACGATACTACAGATTCCGGAGGAAAGAGATGAAACCTGTATACAAACGGATCTTACTCAAGCTCAGCGGCGAGGTGCTCGCCGGCAGCGGCGGCCACGGCATCGACTTTGCGACCGTGGACAGCATCTGCGCCGTGATCAAAAAATGCGCCGATCTCGGCGTTGAGATCGGCATCGTGGTCGGCGGCGGCAACTTCTGGCGCGGCCGCTCCAGCGGAGAAATGGACCGCGTGCGCGCCGACAGCATGGGCATGCTCGCAACCGTTATGAACGCCCTGGCGCTGCAGGAAAGCCTCATCGGCCTCGGCAACCCCGCCGTTGTGATGACGGCGCTCGACATGCAGCGCATCGCGAAGCCCTATCAGAAGGACGACGCCGTCGCCGCCATGAAGGCCGGCAGCGTGGTCATCTTCGGCTGCGGCACGGGCAGCCCCTTCTTCAGCACCGATTCGGGCGCGGCGCTGCGCGCGAACGAGATCGGCGCGGATATCTTCTTCAAGGCCACGAACGTGGACGGCGTTTACGACAAAGACCCGAACCGTTACCCCGACGCGGTCAGATACGAAACGCTCACCTACGACGAGATCCTTGAAAAGCACCTCGGCGTGATGGACAACACCGCCGCGGCGCTCGCCCAGAACGGGCGGCTTCCCGTACTCGTATTCAACCTGAACGATCCCGAGAACATCCTCAGGGCCGTTCTGGGTGAAAAGATCGGCACGATCGTAAAATAAAAAACAAAAAACGGAGGAGAGATCAATCATGGAAACCGTATTTGCCCATACCAGAGAAAAAATGTCGAAGACCATCGCCGCGCTCAGAAGCGAATTCAACTCCATCCGCGCCGGCCGCGCGAACGCCGCGGTGCTCGATCCCATCCGCGTGGATTACTGGGGCGTTCCCACCCCCATCAACCAGATGGCGGCCGTTTCCGTTCCGGAAGCGCGCATCCTCATGATCCAGCCCTGGGACAAATCGGCCCTGAAGCTGATCGAAAAAGCGATACAGGCCTCCGATCTCGGCATCAACCCCCAGAACGACGGCAGCGTGCTGCGCCTCACCTTCCCGCCCCTGACGGAGGAGCGCAGAAAGCAGCTCGTGAAGGAAGTAAAGGCCACGGCGGAAGGCTCCAAGGTCGCGATCCGCAACATCCGCAGAGAGGCGATCGAGAAGCTCAAGGCCATGAAGAAGGCCTCAGAGATCACGGAGGACGACCTGAAGGACGGCGAAGCGGAGATCCAGAAGATCACCGACGAATTCATCAAGCAGGTAGACGCAGTCTCCGCCGCCAAGGAAGAAGAGATCCTCGCGATCTGACGGCGTATGACAGACAAACCGTTTGAAAGCCTGCCCCGGCACGTTGCCGTGATCATGGACGGCAACGGCCGCTGGGCAAAAAAGCGCGGCCTGCCGCGGTCTGAGGGCCATATCGAGGGCGCGAAGACCTTCCGGCGGATCGGCGAATACGCCGGCAACCTCGGCATCCGCCACCTGACCTTCTACGCCTTTTCGACCGAGAACTGGTCAAGACCCGAAGCGGAGGTCAAAGCGATCATGTCGCTGTTCGGCGATTATCTCGACGAAGCGCTCAGAAGACTGGACGAGGACAAAGAAAAAGGCATAAGGCTGCGTTTTCTCGGCGACAAAAGCCGCATCGATCCCGCGCTCGTCAGCCTGATGGATACGGTAGAGGAAGCGACCCGTGAGATGACGAAGGTCAACCTCAACATCGCCGTGAACTACGGCGGCAGACAGGAGATCCTGCAGGCGGCGCAGTCGATCGCCAGAGACGTAAAGAGCGGGGCGCTCTCCCCCGAAGAGATCACGGAACAGACGATCGAAGAAAGGCTGTATACCGCCGGTCAGCCGCCGGTGGATCTGCTCATCCGCCCCAGCGGCGAACAGCGGCTCTCCAATTTTCTGCTGTGGCAGTGCGCCTACGCCGAATTCTGGTATTCGGACGTGCTGTGGCCTGATTTTACAGAGGCAGATCTCGACCGGGCGCTCGGGGCCTACGCCGCGCGCAGCCGCCGCTTCGGCGGGCTGTGATACAAAAAAAACCGATCATACGTTTGACGCAGGGGGGCGCGAACGCCCCCCATATAAAGCCCGAAAGGAAAATGGATCGCGCCGGAGCGCGACCGGGTCGAGGAATGAAAAACCGATTGCTGACTGCCCTCGTAGGCGTTTCGATCGCCGTGGGATGGATGTTTACGGTCTATACGCCCGCCTTTTCCGCCATCATGGCGATCGTAGCAGGCATTGCCGTCTATGAAATGCTGAAGGTATTCGAGGTAAAAAATATCCCCTTCTTTGTGCTGTGCGAGCTTACGGGCGTCTGCACGATGCTTTGGGCGGATTATAAAAACAAGCTGGATCTGCCGCTCTTCCCGGTACTCACGCTGATCGTACTGCTGAGCCTGGTGTTCATGGTGCTCGACTATAAACGCCTGCGCTTTGAGCAGGTAGCGTGTTCGCTGTTTTCCGCCGTGCTGATCCCGGCGGCGCTCTCGTGCGTGGTGCTGCTGCGCGACGTATACATCGCATTTCCGGCTGTATTCACAAAGCCGGACGGGATCTTTCTGATCCTGCTCGCCTTTTTCTGCTCCTGGATCAGCGACGGCTGCGCGCTGTTCGCGGGCAGAGCCTTCGGAAAGCATAAGCTTGCCCCCGAGATCAGCCCGAAAAAGACCGTAGAGGGCGCTATAGGCGGCATTCTCGGCAACCTGCTGTTCTGCGCGGGGCTGTGGGCGGTATTTCAGTATAAATTCAATCTTTCGGCGTATATTGGTCTCGGATGGCTGATACCGGTCTCGGCAGGGCTTTCCGTTATAAGCATATTCGGCGACCTTGCCGCCTCAACGATCAAGCGGCACAGGGGGATCAAAGACTTCGGCAATCTGCTGCCCGGCCACGGCGGCGTGATGGACCGTTTCGACAGCTCCGTCTTTGTGTTCGCCGCGGAATACGCCATTGTATCGCTGATGGGAAAATGGATCGGAGCGTAAAGAACGGGAGCGGCTTATGAACAAAAAAAACATCACGGTGCTCGGCTCCACGGGCTCCATCGGCGTGCAGTCTCTGGACGTCGCCGAAAAAGCGGGCTACGGCGTTACGGCGCTCACCGCGAATACGGACGTAAAAAAGCTGGAAGAGCAGATCCGGCGCTTTTTGCCGCGTTTTGCCGCGCTGCGGGATGAGAACGCGGCGGCGGACCTCGCCGTTCGCGTCGCCGACCTCCCCACAAAGATCCTTGCGGGGGAAGAGGGCGTATGCGAATGCGCGGCGGCAGAGGGCGCCGACGTCGCCATCGACGCCATCGTGGGGCTTGCGGGCCTTCGTCCCGCGCTCGCTGCCGTCGGCGCCAGGAAGGATCTTGCCCTCGCGAACAAGGAAGCGCTGGTTGCGGGCGGACCCATCCTGCTCAACGCCGTAAAAACAAACGGCGTAAAGCTTCTGCCGGTAGACAGCGAGCATTCCGCGATCTTTCAGTGTCTGCAGGGCGCGCCGACAAACCGCGCGGTAAAAAAACTGATCCTGACCGCCTCGGGCGGTCCGTTTTTCGGTAAAACGCGCGAAGATCTGCAGCACGTAACGGCTGCCGACGCGCTGCGGCACCCCACCTGAAGCATGGGCGCGAAGATCACGATCGATTCCGCCTCTCTGTTCAACAAGGGACTGGAGCTGATCGAAGCGCATTTTCTGTTCGGCGTCGCGCCCGAAAAGATCGAGATCGTGATACAGCGCGAAAGCGTGATCCACTCGATGGTGGAATACGACGACAATTCCGTGATCGCGCAGCTCGGCGTTTCGGATATGCGCATCCCGATCCAGTACGCGCTGACGTACCCGGAGCGCTTCCCCTCTCCGGCGGCGGAACCGGATTTTCCGGCCATCGGCGCGCTTACCTTTTTCAAACCGGATACCGATACCTTCGACTGCCTGAACATCTGCCGCGAGGCGATCGGAAAAGGCGGCCTGTTCCCGGCGGCGGTCAATTCCGCAAACGAAGAGGCGAACCGCCTGTTCCGGGAGGGAAGGATCGGCTTTTTGGACCTGCCCGTACGCATCCGGCGGGCCTTCGGCGTTACGCCTGATAAAACGGAGTTTACGCTCGAAGACATCTACGAAACAGACCGCGCCGCAAGAGCGGCGGTCCTCGCGGGACTCTGATCCCGTTATAATCTGAAACAAAAAGCGGTGATTTTTTGAACGGTATCTCATTGGCTGTTTCAGCCGGCGCCGTCTGGGGCAAGGTATGGCCGGTCCTCTTCGCCATCCTGTTTTTCGGCGTGATCATAGCCCTGCACGAATTCGGGCATTTTATCACGGCAAAGCTCTTCGGCATGCGCGTGAACGAGTATTCCATCGGCATGGGGCCGGCGATCTTCAAACGCAAAAAAGGCGAAACGCAGTATTCCCTGCGCGCGCTGCCCGTCGGCGGCTTTGTCTCTCTTGAGGGAGAGGATGAGGTCTCGGACGATCCGCGCGCCTTCGGAAATCAGAAAGCGTGGAAGCGCTTTATCGTGATCGCGGCGGGCGCCACGCTCAACATCATTCTGGGGCTGCTGCTCATCGCGGTGATGATCGGCATAGACGGAAAAACCGACACCACCGTGGTCGCAGGCGTTTCAGAGACGATGACGCAGAGCGAAAACGGCGTAAGGGAGGGCGACCGCGTCATAAAGATCAACGGCAGCCGCGTATACGCCGCCAGGGATCTGTACTACCAGCTTTACCGCAGCGAGAGCGACCGCTTCGATATCACGGTGCGCCGCGGCGGCGAACGGCTGGAGCTGACCGACGTGAAGGTGACCTATTCCGCCGAAGAGGGCTTTTGCGACTTTGTGGTCGGCGAACGGAAGGCGTCTTTCTTACGGGTGCTGCCCGACGCCGTCACCCAAACCGTTTCGATGACAAAGCTCGTCGGCCTGAGTCTGCTCGACATGGTGCGGGGCAAATACGGGCTCAAGGATCTTTCGGGCCCGGTGGGCACCATCGGCATCGTGGCCGAAACGACCGGGGACGCGGTAAAGCAGGCGGATTACGGCTCCGTCATCTTTATTCTGGCGTTCATCACCGTGAACATCGGCGTTGTGAATCTGCTGCCCCTGCCGGCGCTTGACGGCGGCAGACTGTTCTTTATCCTCATTGAGATCATCGCGCGCAGACCTGTACCGAAGAAATTTGAGGCGGTCGTACACGCGGCGGGCCTCGTGCTGCTGCTGGCGCTGATGGCGCTGATCACCTTCAACGACGTATTCAACATGATCCGCAGATAGGTCTGCAAAGGAGAAAAAACATGGCAAGCAGAAAACAGGTGCGCTGCGGCCCGGTCACGATCGGCGGCGGCGCGCCGGTAACGGTACAGAGCATGCTCAATACCCCGGCTGAGAATACGGCCGCATGCGTCAGGCAGGGGCTGGAGCTGCAGAACGCCGGCTGCGAGATCCTGCGCGCGACTGTGCCGAACGCGGCGGCTGTCAGAACGGTGGCCGCGCTCAAAGAGGCGCTTTCGATCCCGATCGTCGCGGACATTCACTTCGACTATAAAATGGCGCTGGAGGCGGCGGCCGCGGGGGCGGACAAGATCCGCATCAACCCCGGCAACATCGGCGGCGACGACCGCGTGAAAGCCGTGGCGAACGCCTGTCGCGAACGCGGCGTCCCGATCCGCGTCGGCGTGAACTCAGGCTCTGTGGAAAAACACATTCTGCGCAAATACGGCGCGCCTACGCCGGAGGCGCTGGTCGAAAGCGCGCTGTATCACGTTTCTCTTCTCAATAAATTTGATTTTGACGACGTCGTCGTCTCCCTGAAATCCTCCGACGTCAAAAGCACCGTCGCGGCTTACCGCCTGATGGCCGAACGTACCGACTACCCGCTGCACGTCGGCGTAACGGAAGCCGGCACCGCGCGCATGGGCCTGATAAAATCAGCCGCCGGCATCGGCGCGCTGCTCGCCGACGGCATAGGCGACACGATCCGTGTTTCTCTGACCGCGCCGCCGGTCGAGGAGATCTACGCGGGGGCCGATATCCTGAAGGCGCTGGGACTCGGCAAACCCGGCGTGAACCTGGTATCCTGCCCCACCTGCGGGCGCACAAAGATCGACCTGATCGGCCTTGCCTCCCGGGTGGAGGCGGCGCTCAGGGGCTGCAGCAAACCGATCACGGTCGCCGTGATGGGCTGTATCGTCAACGGCCCCGGCGAAGCGAGAGAAGCCGATATCGGCATTGCCGGCGGCGACGGCGAAGGACTGCTGTTCAAAAAAGGCGAGATCGTGCGCAAGGTAAAAGAGGAGGAGCTCTTCTCCGCGCTGATGGAAGAGATCGCATCCATGTAAATCATTCGCGGGGGCGGACCGTCCCCGCTTTTTTGTCGCGATCTTTCCCGATTTTTCCGCTTCCATCCGGCGCGGATCTGTGCTATACTGAAAAAAACGGATTCCGCCGAACCAGCCGCGGCGGAACGCGAACCGGGAGGAAATAACATGACTCAGAAAAAACGTCCGCATGCAGCCGCCGTTTTCACGGCTTTTCTGCTGCTGTTTGCGATGCTGTTTCACAACGGAACGATCCCGGTCGCGGGAGCGGCTGAATTTCAGACAGGCGAATACACGCTGAACGCGAGCATGAACTTCCGCGTTTCTCCCGATATGAACGCCGAAAAGATCGGCGTGATCCCTTCGGGAACGGCGGTACAGATCCTGGAGGTACGGGGGGACTGGGGCCGCCTTGTCTATGAGGACGCGGAGGGGTGGATCAGCCTGTTGTACAGCACCCCCCATCTGCCGCGCACAGACGTAACCTCGCCGGATCTGTGGCTCGTCGCCGATTTTTCGCAGTGGCACGAGCCTGAAAGCATCAGCTGGAGCGGTCTGAGAGCGGAGGGCGTTCAGGGCGTGATCCTGCGCGCGGGCGGCCGCGGCTACGGCAGCGCAAAACAGCTCTACGCGGACAGCTGCTTCGTATCGCACGCGCAGAGCGCCGCCGCGGCTGGTCTGCATATCGGCGTCTACTTCTTCAGCTACGCCCTGAACGCGGCCGAGGCGGTCGAAGAGGCCGATTTCACGGTCTCCATGATCCGCGCGGCCGGCATTCAGCCGGACATGCCCGTTTTTATCGACATCGAAGACGCGTCGGGCGACCGGCAGCATGAATACGCCGGCATCGACGTGTGCTCCGCCGTCTGCGACGCGTTCTGCGAACGCATACGCGAAGCGGGGTATTACCCCGGCGTTTACTCCGGCAAATGGTTTGCGGAGACCCTGCTCTACCCGCAGGTGTTCAGCGGCCGCGCATCGTGGATCGCGCACTACGGGGTAGAGCGCTGCGGGTATGCTTACGCCGAGCCGGATATGTGGCAGTTCACGGAACGGGGAGAGCTTTACAGCGTAAGAGGGTACGTGGACCTCAGCTACTGCTACCGCGATTTTCCGGCGATGATCGCTTCCGGCGAGCCCGTTCCCGCTGAACCGGATAAACCGCCGATCGACCCGCCGGAGGAGCCGGATCCCATCCCCGGCGCGGACCCGCACTATACCCCGCCCGATACATACGACGCGGATCTGGATTTCGGCGCGCACGTGCCGACCGCGCGCTGGACGACCGTAAAGAACCCCACCTGCAAACGGGAGGGCGTTACGCAGCGGCGCTGCGCCGACTGCGGTTTGATCCTGCAGCACGCGGCGATCCCGCGTATCGCGCACACGCCGGGCGAACCGCTGGCGCTGCCCGCCGATACGGTGCTCACGCCCGGTGATCAGATCCCGCAGGCGCTTCTGCGCAGCCTTTCGCCCGCCGGCGACGACTCGACGGCCGCGGTGATCACGGTATGCACGCTCTGCAAAGAGGTGCTCACCTACGCCGTCGGCGACGGCAGCTGCGCCCACACGGAAACCGAGACGGATACGATCGCCCCGACCTGCGTCAGAGAAGGCCTGCGCCGTACCGTATGCACGGCGTGTATGGAGGTGGTCAGCGCGGAGATCACGGAACAGGTCGCCCACACAAAGGGCGTCGCCGGTTATTTCGTGCCGGATTGCGCCCAGGGCGGCACGGAACGTTTCGTCTGCCCGGTATGCGATACCGTTCTGCTCGAAACCTATCTTCCGCCGGCGGAACACCGGTATTCGGATCCCGAGACCGTTTCCCCTGCTACGCTCTCTGAGGGAGCGCTTTTACGGCGGACCTGCGCCGTATGCGGCTCGACGGCCGATTCATACGGAGAACCGCTGCTGCCGGGGGACGCGGATGGGGACGGTCTGCTTTCGGCGGCGGACGCCCGTCTGCTGCTCCGCTTTGCAGTCGGGCTTGAAACGATGCTCCCCGTACCCGAAACCGCCGACCCGGACGGCAACGGCACGGTAGACGCCGCCGACGCCCGTTTGGCGCTGCGCCTTGCCGTGGGGCTCGAAGACCCGGAGGAGATCCGCACGGCCCTGCTCGCGGGAACGGAATAACGCGATAACTGCCGGACGGCCCGCAGGGGCTGTCCGGCAGTTATGATAGTCTATCGGTCAGAGGACTTCCAGATCCACGGCGGCGCGCAGGATCAGGCGCGCGTCGGCGGAGGAAAGCGCGCCGTCGCCGTCCACGTCAAGCAGGCGGTAAACCTCGGAACGCGCGTCAAAGGAATCGAGCCCGACGGCCGCGCGAAGCGCAAGACGCGCGTCGCCGGAATCCACCTCTCCGCTCTGATCGGCGTCCCCGGGCAGATCGGCTGAGGACGCTTTGACCGTGCCGGCGGTCAGGTCCGGCTGCAGTATGAAGCAGATCTTTCTGCCCTGGCGCGTCAGACGCCCGGCGTTGAACTGCCTCCAAGTAAAACGGTTCACGGCGATCAGGCCGTTGTAATCGGCGTTGCCCTCAAGGATCGTAATGCCTTCTTCGTCGTAGGTCAGAACGATGAACGAATGGCCGTCGGATCCGTTAAAACTGTAATCGGAATTGCCGGTCGTGCGCACGTAAGCGCCGCAGCCGACGCCGGCCTTCAGCATCGACTGATAAGAGAGCGCGTCCCGCGCCCTGAGCGCCACACGGCTCGCCCGGAACGCACCGGAAGCGTCCCCCGGGATCTCGGAAAACAGATAATAATATACGGCCTGCGCATAGGCGAGACACTGATACCCCCAAACGGGATACTCGCCGCCCCAGGTATAAACGCGGTCCGGGTCGATGGAATCGCCGACGGCGAAGGTCTCGTCCGTATTGCGGAACAGCACGGCTTTGCCCTGCAGAACGTTTGTCAGCTTAGCGGCCAGCGCTTTGTTGTCGGTATAGGCGCCGCCCCTCAGCGACGCGGCGGAGGCAGGCAGCCGAAAAAAGAACCCGATCACGATCATGACCGATAAGAAAACGGAAACACCCTGTTTTCTGTTGTACACAACACCACTCCTTTCGGTATAATGTTATTGTAGCATCATAAGTCCCTGCGCGTCAACCCGGCAATCTGTACAAAAATCATTTACCGCTTGAAGAAACGTCGACGAAGGCGTATACTGATACCGTACCGGCCGCGCCTGCGGACGGAATTCTCGAAAGGAACCTGAAATAAGCATGGACGTGATCTCCCGTTTTTTAGACTATGTCTCCTACCACACCACATCCGATGAAGAGAGCGAGACCTACCCCTCCACCGAACGGCAGAAGCTGCTCGGCCGGCGTCTTGCCGAAGAGCTCAAGGCCCTCGGCGCAGAAGACGCCCATATGGACGAATTCGGCTGCGTGTACGCCTATATCCCGGGAAACGGCGGCGACGCGCCGGAGCCCATCGGATTTATCGCGCATATGGACACCTCCCCCGCCGCGCCGGGGAATGATATCAAGCCCCGCCTTCTGACCTATACGGGCGGCGACATTCCGCTCTCAGATACCGAAGTCACCGCTGTAAAGGATTTTCCGTTCCTGGAGCAGTACGCCGGCCAGCGCCTCATCGTGACCGACGGCACGACGCTGCTGGGCGCGGACGACAAGGCCGGCGTCGCCGAGATCGTGACGGCGGCAGAAACCCTGCTTTCGGATCCGTCGATCCGGCACAGGGGCGTCGCCGTCTGCTTTACCCCGGATGAGGAGGTGGGAGCCGGCACGGACCACTTCGATTTTGAGGCGTTCCGCGCGAAACGCGCCTATACCGTGGACGGCGGCGCGCTCGGCGAGATCGAATACGAAAACTTTAACGCCGCGGCGGTCACCCTGCGCGTAAAGGGCGTGAACATCCACCCGGGCAGCGCCAAGAACAAAATGAAAAACGCGGTGCTGCTCGCGAACGAGTTCATCACGCGCCTGCCGCCCGCCGAAACGCCCGCCCACACGGAGGGCTACGAGGGCTTTTACCACGTCTGCTCGATGAACGGCGACGAAAACGCCGCCGCCGTAAAGCTGATCATCCGCGATCATGACCGCACGCTTTTTGAAAAACGCAAGGCCTTCGTTGAAAGACTCTGCGATTACCTCAACGGAGTCTACGGCGCGGGCACCTTCGAAGCCGAGATCAAAGACAGCTATTATAATATGAAAGAGAAGATCGAGCCGCATTTCGATCTGATCACGGCGGCGGAGGAAGCGTTCCGGAAAGCGGGCGTTCAGCCGAAGACCGTTCCCATTCGCGGCGGCACGGACGGCGCGATGCTCTCATGGAAGGGCTTACCGTGCCCCAACCTTTCAACGGGCGGCGAAAACTTTCACGGCGTGCACGAATTCGTGAGCGCCGACGCCATGGAGACCATGGTACAGGTGCTGATTAACCTCGCTGCATATTGACCGAACGGTCAAAAAAGGCTCGTCCGATCCCGGGCGGGCCTTTTTGGATTCAGAGGTATTCGCGCATTTCGGCGGTGAGCTTCGCCTGCAGGCCGATGAGCTTTTTGCAGACGTCGCGCGCTTCCTTTTCCGCGTCCGGATAATCGTTCAGAAAACCGTTCAGGGATTTAATGCCCATGTTGCAGCCGTCGGTGATCATCTCGGCGGCCTTCGCGTCCGAATCGTCCGCCGTCAGCGCAACGCCGGTCTTGATCCAGCTCATCGCCTGCACAACGGGGTTCGGGCTTTTGCCCTCGTCGCCGAACCGCGCAAGCTCCTTCTGCACGGAGCCGGCAAGCTCCGTGAACGCGGTCTTGTTCTCCGCCAGCGTTTTGCGGAGGGTCTCCCCTTTTACGTGTTTGAGCACGTCCTCAATGCCCTGCACGCCCATCTTGGCGCCGGAATCGCATTCCCGCAGCAAACGGACCGTATCGTCTTTCTGCATAACACCCGTGCCCCGGCTCTTCGCCGGAGCGCTCCTTTCTTTTTTACTGATATCAGCTTGCCCTTCTGTGATTTTTTTATGCGCGAGAGGCTGTATTTTTATTCAGATTCTTGCTTTTCATCGCCGGTTGTGATAGGATAACGGCGAAACCGGGAAGGAGGGAATTTTTTTGATACACATCCTGCATCTGAACAAACCCGCTTCACAGTGGAACGACGCCTCCCCCGTCGGCAACGGCAGTCTCGGCGGCATGCTCTGGGGCCGGCCCGGCGCGGAGCGCGTCACGCTCAGCGAAGAGACGATCTGGGCCGGCCTGCCGATCACGGACGCGGACGGAGATTTCAGGAAAAAGATCGACGCGCTGAGAAAGAAATTTCTCGACGGCGATCTCGCCGGCATAGACGACGCGGCCGAAACGCTGCTGGACGGCAGCTTTCGCCGCGTGCGCTCGGCGGAATACGCAGGGGACCTGACGATCCGCACGCCGCTTACGGGAAAAGCGACAGACTACAGCCGCGATCTTGACCTGACGGACGGCGTTTTTGAGACGGCTTACGAAATGGACGGTACCGGGGTCCGTGAACGGGCCTTCTGCTCCCACGCGCATAAGGTGCTCGCCCTGCGCTTCGATTTTTCAGAGCCCTGCTCGCTTACGGTCTCTTACGACCGCCCGAACGTCACGGCGCTCAAAGCGCACGGCGACCGTCTGACGGCCGAAGCGCGGACCGCCTGCGGGAACCACGCGTTTTCGGTAGGCGTGAAGGTCGAAACGGACGGGGCCGTTACGGCCGACGGCAAAGAACTTGCGGTCAGAGACGCGCGGTTCGCCGTTCTTTATATCGCCGTCGCGACAGAGTTTAATTTCGGCGCGGATCACGCCGCGGTGCTCGACGATATTCTGACGGAGGCGGAGGACTTCGACGGGATGCTCGCGGCGCACCGCGCGGATTTTTCGGAGCTATCGAAGCAAAGCGACGTCACGCTCTTAAGCCCGCCCGAGGTGGAAGCTCTGCCCGCCGACGAACGGCTCGATCGCCTGAAAAACGACCCGGCAGCCGGGGACCCGGGACTCGCCGCGCTCTACTTCGCCTTCGGCAAATATCTGCTGATCTCCTCCTCCAGAGAGGATACGCTGCCCGCGAACCTGCAGGGCGTATGGGTCGAAAAGCTCGAAAACCCGTGGAACGCCGATTACCACACCAACATCAACCTGCAGATGAACTACTGGCCCGCCGAGGTCGCGGGGCTCGGCGCCTGTCACGAAGCGCTCTTCCGCTTTATGAACGAGGTGCTGCTGCCCTCCGGCGAAAAGACGGCGAAGGAGCTCTACGGCTGCCGGGGCACGGTCTCGCATCATCTGAGCGATCTGTACGGCTACACCGGCCCCGCGGACGGCGTATGGGGGCTGTGGCCCCACGGCGCGGGATGGCTCTCGACCCATATGTGGGAGCATTACCGCTTCACGCAGGACTTATCCTTTTTGGAGGATACCGCCTACGGCTTTATGAAGGCCGCCGCGCGCTTTTACCTCGATTATCTCTTTGAGGGTCCGGACGGCAGGCTGCATACAGGGCCCTCCGCCTCGCCCGAGAACCGCTACTATCTGCCGACGCCAAAGGGAAAACAGGAGACGTACATCTGCTTCTCCCCCACGATGGATATCGAGATCGTGGGCGCGGTGCTCCGGAACTTCATCTCCGCCGCCGAGCTGCTGGAAACGGACGAAGCCATGCGGCGGGAGGCGGCCGATGCGCTCGGGCGGCTGCCCGCCCTGACCGTCGGGCCGGACGGAAGGCTCAACGAATGGCTGGAGCCCTATGAGGAGCCCGAACCCGGCCACCGGCATATCTCTCACGCCTTCGCGCTTTACCCGGACGACGCGATCGGCAGGGATACCCCGGCGCTCTTCGACGCCGTATCGAAGACCCTCGAAAAACGGCTCGCCAACGGCGGCGGTCACACGGGCTGGTCCCGCGCGTGGCTCATTTGCCTGTACGCCCGTCTCGGGAACGGAGAGGAGGCTGCAAAGCACCTCAGGGCGCTCTTTACGAAATCCACGCTGCCGAACCTCTTCGACACCCACCCGCCGTTCCAGATCGACGGGAACTTCGGCGGCGCGGCCGGGATCGCCGAGATGCTGCTGCAGAGCAAAGAGAACGAGATCGCGCTGCTGCCCGCCATACCCGCCGGCTATACCGGCAGCTTTACGGGACTCAGAGCGCGGGGCGGTCTTTCGGTGGACGCAGCGTTCGAGAACGGCAGACTTGCGTCCTTTGCCGTTGCCTCGGTGACCGGCGGCGACGTAACCGTGCGGCTGCCGGCGGGCACGGCGGTACGGGGACGGCGGCTGAAGGACGGCAGCCTTACGGTGCGCCTTACGGGCGGCAAACCCGCCGCGTTTATCTGTGAAACATAATACGGAGGTATTTTTTATATGAAACCGATCAGAACGGTCGTCGTCGGCTACGGCGGCATGGGCGGCTGGCATGCGGACCGCCTGCTGAAAATGGAAAAATTCGAGCTTGCGGGCGTTTGGGATATCGACCCCGCGCGGCTCGACGCCGCCCGCGAGCGCGGGATCCGCGCCTACGGCTCCTTTGAAGAGGTGCTCGGCGACGAAACAGTGGAGCTGCTGGTGATCGCAACCTGGAACGACGTGCATAAGCCCCTTTGCATCGCTGCGATGCGGGCGGGCAAGAACGTGATCAGCGAAAAGCCCGTCACACTCTCGGTAGCAGATCTCGACGAGATGATCGCCGTCTCCAAAGAGACCGGCAGACTGTTCACCGTGCATCAGAACCGGCGCTGGGACGAGGATTACCTCACCATGCGGGCGATCGCAGAAGAGAACCGCCTCGGCAAAGTCTTCCGCATCGAATCCCGCGTGCAGGGCTCCAGAGGCATACCGGGCGACTGGCGCAAGGAGGCCGGCCACGGCGGCGGCATGGTATACGACTGGGGCGTGCATCTGCTGGATCAGGCCCTCACCTTCTGCGACGGCGACCCGCTGTGCTCCGTCTACGCCCACCTCACGCACATCACGAACGATGAGTGCGACGACGGCTTTGTCTGCGAGATGCGTTTTCTCAGCGGCCTGAGATATATGGTGGAGGTCTCCACCAACAACTTCATCTCCCTGCCCCGCTGGTACATCCTCGGCGAAAACGGCTCCGCCGTGGTGGAGGACTGGGACTTAAACGGCCGCATGACGCTGGTGCACAACTGGGATAAGATCGATTCCGTACCCGTAAAGGCCGGCACCGGCATTACGAAGACCATGGCGCCCCGCACGGATGAGACCATCCACGACGAGCCCCTGCCCGCCGTACACGGCAGATGGGAACAGTATTACGACAATATTTACGACGTGATCCGCTCCGGCGCGGCGCAGACGGTGACGCACCGCCAGATGCGCCGGTGCCTGAAGCTGATCGAAGCGATCTTCCGTTCCGCCGAAACGGAGCAGGTGATCGCGTTCACAGAGGATTGAAGGGAGTTTTCAGGATGATCAGAGTTCTTGTCTTCAATGAGTTTCAGCACGAAAAGGACCCGAACTGCCGCGCTTCCACGATCTACCCCGAGGGCATCCATACCGCCATCGCCGGTTTTCTGAACAAAGAAGCGGATCTGACCGTAAAGACCTGCACGCTGGACGATAAGAACTGCGGCATTACCGAGGCTGTTCTCAAAGAAACCGACGTGCTGCTCTGGTGGGGTCATATGGCCCACCACCGCGTGCCGGACGAGGTCGCGGAGCTCGTCTACCGCGAGGTCAACAACGGCATGGGCGCGGTGTTTCTGCACTCCGCCCATAAATCCAAGCCCTTTATGCGCCTGATGGGCACAGACTGCTCGCTGATCTGGCGCGAATCTGACGATCTGGAGCGGATCTGGACGACGACCCCCTCGCACCCCATCGCTTCGGGGCTGCCCCCGTATTTCGAGCTGCCGGGCGAAGAGACCTACGGCGAGGCCTTCGGCATTCCGACGCCGGAGGATATCGTGTTCATGGGCTGGTTCGAAGGGGGCGAGGTCTTCCGCTCCGGCTGCACCTGGCGGCGCGGCCACGGGCGCGTGTTCTATTTTCAGCCCGGCCATGAGACCTACCCGACCTATTACGACGAAAACGTACAGCGCGTGATCAGAAACGCGATCCGCTGGGCGGCTCCCGTCTACCGTGTGCAGAACAGCATGGACTGCCCGAACCCGCCGCGCGTCCATCACTGGGGAAAATAAAGGATGAGAAAATACAAAAAATACGCCGGCGCGGATCAGCATACCCCCGGCGTGCCGCAGTATTTTTCGTGGATCAACAACACGAATGAGGGCTCCACCGAGGCGCAGACCCTGACGAACCTCGCCTTTTTCGGCTGGATGCGCGATACCTACGGCATGCAGCTGCGCATCTACGCGTGGGACGCGGGCAATTTTGACGGCGCGGGCGAGGGCTACGGGAACTTAAACGGCGAGAAATTCCGCTCGCAGTACCCGAACGGCTACGCCCCCATCGTAGAAAAGGCGGCTGAGATCGGCGCAAGGCTCGGTCTTTGGGGTTCGCCGGACGGCTACGGCGACGACCCCGAAACGGAAAAGACACGGTACGACTTTTTTGTACACCTGTGCCGCGACTATCACTTCGCGCTCTTCAAATTGGACGGCGTCTGCGGACGGCTCCGTCCCGAAAAGGCGGCGCTCTTCGCACGCATGCTGACCGAATGCCGAAAGTACAGTCCCGATCTGATCGTGCTCAACCACCGGCTGGATCTCTATGAGGCGGAAAAGCACGTTACGACCTTTCTTTGGAACGGCGACGAGACCTATACGGACGTTTTCTCCCACAACCGGGTCACAGCCCCGCACCCGCGCGCCTATCTGTTCTCGCGCGGGCATGTAGATAAACTGAACCGTCTGGCGGAGGACCACGGCGTATGTCTGTCTTCCTCACTCGACCGCTTTGAGGACGATCTGATCTATCAGGCGTTCTCGCGCAGCCTGATCCTTTCGCCCGAGATCTACGGCAACCCGTGGTTCTTAAAAGACGGGGAGCTGCCCCGGCTCGCCCGCGTCTATACGCTGCAGGCGGCGAACGCCGCGATCCTGCCGAACGGCATGCGGCTGCCGGAGCGCTTCGGCCCGAACGCCGTATCGCGCGGCGACGGCGGCAAACGCATGCTCTGCACCGGCAACGATACGTGGGAGGAAAAAACGCTCGCCCTGACGCTCGACGAGAGCGTAGGGCTCATCCCCGCGGAACGGATCCGCGTGATCCTGCGCCACCCGTGGGAGGAGTATATCGGCGACTTTGCCTACGGCGAGACCGTCGCGCTGCCGCTGCCGCCCTTCCGCGCCGTGCTGGCAGAGCTGTCGGTCCCCGACCGGGCGGACCCGGTCCTTACGAACTGCCGCTATCATTTCTTAACGCCGGATGAGACCGGCGCGCCGAAAACCGTTCGCATTCTTGAAACGGCGGGCGGCAAAATCGAGCTGCTGCGAGGGAAC
>CADBOC010000201.1 GCA_902796175.1 Oscillospiraceae bacterium
CCGGCTCCGACGGCGAGAGCCCTCTGGCGAAGATCCCTGAATTCGTGAACTGCGCCTGCCCGAAGTGCGGCAAAAAAGCGCGCAGAGAGACCGATACCATGCCCCAGTGGGCGGGTTCAAGCTGGTACTTCCTGCGCTACATCGACCCGCATAATACGGAAGCCTTCGCGGACCGCAAAAAGCTCGATTACTGGGGCATGGTCGACTGGTACAACGGCGGCATGGAACACGTGACCCGCCACATGATCTATTCCCGCTTCTGGCACAAATTCCTCTATGACCTGGGTCTTGTGCCCTACGACGAGCCCTATGCCAAGCGCACCGCCCAGGGCCTGATCCTGGGGCCGGACGGCGACAAGATGAGCAAATCCAAGGGCAACGTCGTGGATCCCAACGACGTGGTGGATTCCTTCGGCGCGGACGTGCTGCGCACCTATGTGCTGTTCATGGGCGATTACGAAAAGGCCGCCCCGTGGAGCGAGAGCAGCGTTCGCGGCTGCAAACGCTTTATCGACCGTACCTGGGGCCTTCTCGACCTGCTGACTGAGGGCGAAGGCTATCCGGCAAAGCTGGAGAGCGCCTTCCACAAGACGGTCAGGAAGGTATCCGAGGATATCGAGAACCTGAAATATAACACCGCCATCGCCGCGCTGATGACGCTGCTCAATCAGATCTACGACCACGGCTCCGTCACCCGCGAGGGGCTGCACACCTTTATCTCTCTGCTCTATCCCTTCGCCCCGCACGTAACGGAGGAGATCAACGAAAAGCTGGGATACGACGAGATGCAGGCAACCTCCGCCTGGCCGTCGTACGACCCCGCGAAATGCGTGGACGATATGATCGAGATTGCCGTGCAGGTCAACGGCAAGGTGCGCGCGCGCATCACCCTGTCGGCAGACTGCGAGACCGACGAGGCCGTCGCCGCCGCGCTTGAGAACGCGGACGTAAAGACCTTTACCGAGGGCAAAACAGTCGTCAAAACACTCTACGTCAAGGGCCGTCTTGTTAACGTCGTCGTAAAATGACGAACGGAAAGAAAAAGCCGAACCTTGTATTTGTCGCGGCGGACGCGCTCCCCTATTGCCGGCTCGGCTTTGGGGGAGATCCCCTCGCGAAAACGCCGTCGCTCGACCGGCTGAGCCGGACCGGCCTTAACATGACGAACGCCTGCGTATCGCACCCGCTCGGCTGTCCGTTCCGGGCAAGCCTGTTTACAGGCAAGCATACGATGGATACGGGCATGGCGATCAACGCGCTGCGGCTGAACCCCGAACACCGCTTTTTTGCGCAGATCCTGACCGGGCACGGCTATTCCTCCGAATTCATCGGCAAGTGGAACCTTTACGCCGCAAAGCTCGGCGCGAGCCACACGGTGAAGGAGAGCTTTATCCCCCCGGGGGAATACCGCTTCGGCTTCGACGGATACTTTGCCGCCTACGACTACCACCGCAGCAACTACGCGCCGGAGGCTTATTACCACCTTGATTCCCCCGAACGGCGTTTTCCGCTCGGCTTCGAACCGGACTACCAAACGGATCTCACGATCGAACGGCTGAAAAAGCACGCGGCGGATCAAACGCCTTTCGCGCTCTTTCTTCTTTACGGCGCGCCGCACGACCCCTGGGACCGCCCGAACGTTCCGGCAAAGTATTACGACGCCTTCGCGGGAACGGAATTTGCCCCGCCGCCCAATTACGCGCCGAAAAACGATCCCCACGCCGACGCGTGGAGCCGATTAAAAAAGGCCGACCGGCAGACGCTGCCCGAACAGCTTCGCTGTTATTACGCGCTGACCGCCGCCGTAGACGCAAACGCGGGACGGCTGCTGGACGCGCTCGATGAGACCGGGCTTTCGGACGATACGCTTTTCGTATTCACATCCGCCCACGGCGAACTCTTCGGCGCACACGGCAGACGCGGCAAGAACGTGTTTTACGACGAGGCCGTTCACGTACCGCTGCTGCTGCGTTTCGGCTCACGCCTGCCAGCGGGCGAAAACGCGACGCCCCTTTCCACTGTGGATCTGATGCCGACGCTGCTCTCGCTGCTCGGGATCGACGACCGCGGAGAGGGCTCCGGCAAAGATCTCTCTGCTGAGATCCTGACGGGCTCGTTTACCGACCGGGCCTGCCTGCTCACAGGAACCGGTCCCGCATGCGTATGGGGGAACGGCCGCGAATGGCGTGCGGTGCGCACCGCGCGGCATACCTACGCCGTCTACCGCAGCGAAAAACAAGGCCGGCTCTTCGACAACGTTTCGGACCCGCTGCAGCAGACGGATCTGAGCGGCGAGGAATCGCAGAAAGAAACGCTCGCAGCGATGAAGCGTGCGCTCTCTGAAGAGATGGTCCGCGTCGGCGACGGCTTTGAACCGAATTCCTACTATAAAAAGAACCGGGTCAGGAGCAGGGTGATCCTGTCCGCAAAACCCGGGCAATAAGAAAAGAAACAGCCGAAGAAGACGTTTTGAACGCTTCTTCGGCTGTTTATGGTATTGCCGATCGGACGCCTTACTGCGCAAGCTGGTAGACGCGTACGTAATCCACCACGAAATCGGCGGAATCGCCCACGATCGACTGGGTCTTGAAATCCCGCATATAGTTCGAAAGCACAATGTACTCGGGGCCGGAGGCGAGGCCGAAATCGGTGTTGCGGCACTCCTTGCCGTCCACGTAGAAGGTGTAGCCGCTCGTATCCCACTTCACGCCGTAGGTATGGAACTCCTCGTAGGGGTTGCCGTCCACGATCACCCAGCGGGCATGCAGGAATTTGTGTCCTGTGGAATCGAAATAATGGATGTTGTTCTCCACGCTCCCCTGGTGGGAGTTGCCGTAGCACATACTCTCCATGATGTCGATCTCGTTGCCCTCCTGATAGGGCACGGAGGTATCGTACGCCACACGGGAGTTGAGCCAGAAAGCGGAATTGCCCGCCACGGCCTTCGCGAGCTTCGCCCGGCACTCAAAGTAACCGTAGGTAAAGTCTTTGATCCCATCTGTATCAAGGGAGGCGGAGTACCAGCCCGCGGGCTTCGCGGGTTCGCTGCCGTCGCTGTGACGGATGGAGAGAATCAGGTTCCCGTCCTTCACGTTCACGCACTCCCGGCTGTAATAGGCAGCTTCGTGCCCGTTTTCGGCGCCGTAGATGGGAACGAGGGCGTCGCTGTCGAGATCGGTGCCGTGGCCGCGCCACTTCGTTCTGTCGAGCGAATCGCCTTCAAATTCATCATTCCAGACAAGCTCATAGCCCGTCAGATCCACCTTCGGCCCGATGGCGTGCATGGGGATATCGAACGCGAGGCAGAACGACATGATGATACCGATAAAGAAATAGTAGATCCTTGAAAACACTTTGTTTGGCATTTTTCCCTCTCCTTTTTTTGGCGTATCACAAGAACGCGCGGCTGCTGCCGTTACGCCTCCTTTTCATCATATCATATCGCGATATCAATGTCAACAAACAGCAAAGCTGTATAACGCCGTTTTCCCCAAAAAGGTAACGGGGAAAAGAAAGAACGGATCAAAACCGGCTTGATCCGTTCTTTTTTCATGCATAGGCGCAAAGCAGCCTGCCGTACTCCTGCGGCGTGATCTCCAGAAAACGGCCGTGCTTAAAGCCGTAGGGGAAGGAAAACTCGCTGTCTGCCCGGCGGAAGCGCGTATCGCCCGGCGCGGGGGAAACGTAGGGCACGTAGCCCATCTCCTCTTTGGGGCAGCCGAAAAAATCGAGCATCAGGCACCAGCGGCCGTCCGGCAGCACGAAGGTCGTCGCGCCCTCATAGCAGCCGGGATCCCGGTAATAGCGCATCACGCGGTCAAAGCCGCCGTCGTGCGTAAAGGGGCCGAAAAGAGACGGCGCGGTCTCATGCATATTGCCCGGGGGATCGTTTGAATTTTTATAAAACAGGTGGTAAGTATCCCCAGTTTTAACGATGTGCGAATCGAGAATATCGTTCTTTTTTGTAAAAAAGACCTCCGGCTTCGTAAAGGAGACAAAATCCTTCGTACGGCTGGCGAAGATGGACATATGCTCATAGCCGTCCGCACGCACGGTGGAGCCCCAGTGCAGCAGATACTCCCCTGTCGCGTCGTCATAAAAGATCTCCGGCGCCCACATGCAGCCGAAATCGTCCCTTCCGAGATCGAGCAGCCGCTGCGGCGTAAAGGACACAAGATCCGGCGTTTCCCAGCAGCTCAAAAACCGGCTGCCGTTGTGGTTGATATCACGCCAGTCGATGCCGCCGTTCTCATCCATCCGCTTCACAACGCACAGATCGGTCGCGATCAGGATGAAACCGCCCTCCGGTTTGCGGGCGATCTCGATATCGCGTACGCCTCCCGCGCCGAGCGCGCTCGTCAGCACCGGCTCGCCTCTGTTCAGGGGCTGCCAGTGAAACCCGTCTTCGGATGCGGCAAAGTACACCTGTTCGCCGTCCGGCGTCATTTTTTCCCTGAAATGTACAGACAGATACGGCATGGCTTACTTTTTGATGTCTTCGATGGGGACGACCTCCTGCATCGTTACGGGTTCTTTTTCGTAATAAGAGGCGTATTTGTCCTGATAATAGTTTTCCGGGGTACAGCTGAAGGAGCCGTCGGGCTTGAACTCGATCACGGTGCAGCCGCGCTGCGTACCCTTTTTGTAGATGCCCGGGTACGCGAGATAGTCGACGCTCATGCCGTAGGTCAGACGGATCCCGTGGTATGTCAGAGAAAAGTTGTTGTAATGATCGTGCCCGCAGAACACCGCCTGCGTGGAGCCCTTCTCCAGGAAGGTCTCGAAGAGCTCGTCGTCGCCCACGCCGCAGTAAACGACCTTGCCGGTCTCGCCGGCGGTGCCGTAAACGAACTGCGTGTTGTCCGTATCCTGAAAGCCGTTCTCAACATAATCCTCCCAAGCGCGTTTATACTCGCCGAGCGGAATATGGAAGAAAGCCGCGGAGCGCAGCGTTTTGGCGTTCGGCCGCAATTTGCGGTTCTCTTCGTTATAGAGATCCAGATTCTGCTTATACCAGTTGATCTGATTCTGGTGGATGTTGTCGTACTTCCACATCACGCCGAAGATATCCCCGTCCGTATAAGAGTGGCTGTCAAAAAGGAACAGACTCTGCGTTACAAGGCCCGAGGGATCTTTCACGTTGATGATCTGGTTGCCGAAGCCGTCCACATCCGCGGGACCGGGCTGATACAGGCAGTATTCGTAATCGCCCTCGGCATAGAAATCAGAGATCTTCTCCCGGTCATAAAAGCTGTAAGCCTCCGTATCGTGGTTGCCGAAGCAGAGCGTCCAGTACACGCCGAGCTTTTCCATCATGGAAGCGAACATTTTCGCGGGCGGTTTGTTGTTGAACGTGCCGGCCTGGAAGGGCACGGGGTAAGCGATATCGCCCGTCACGATCACAAGATCCGGTTTTTCGGCTGTAACCATCGCAGCCACGGCATTGAGCGCCATGGAATCCTTTTTCAGGCTCATCCAGCCGCCGCCGATGTGCACGTCCGTAAGCTGCAGGACCTTAAAAGGCCGCGCCGTTGTGAAGCAGTAGTTGCCGTGTTCGTCAAGCTCGGGCTTCAGGCGCGTCTCGGGGTAGGACACCGGATCGAAAGAGACGGCCTTTTTCCTGTTCGCGGCGTTGCCGATCGCGCCGACGACGGATGTGATCAGGCAGAACACAACGACCGCGGCGAGAATGCCGAGCAGGATCCATAACACAAGACGGCGTTTCTTTTTGCCGTCAGCGCCGTTCTCAAGGCTCTCTCCGTAGCCGGTACGCGCGTCTGTTTTTGTTTTTGACATCGTTTTGCTCATTCCTTTCCGGTTTTTAGGCGGAGCTCCGGGAGAACGCAGACTCTCACACCGGTTTTCTCCGTCAGCGCATGTTCATTCAAGGATCCCGCCCGGTCGGACGTCGCGAATATAAGCAGCAGCATACCGTCAGGGGTATCGAGATACTGCAGCGATGAAACGCGCCCCTCTTCGATCAAAGGGGTCAGCGCTGCGTTCACCTGCCGCCGCACAGAGGCGGCGGGTACGCAGAGCAGACGGCGCGCGCCCGCGATCAGGCTTTTTACGGCAGGTATGATGATGGCGATGCTGATTCCGATCCCCGCCAGCGAATCAAATCGGAATACGGACGAAGCGGAGAGCGGCAGAGAGGCCGCCGCCGTGAGCGTGACGCCGAGATCGAGCAGAGAATCCGCCGCCATCAGGCGGAGTACGTCGGAGTCTGTTTTTTTTGACGCCGCGCGAAGAACGAAAAACAGAGCCGCTTTCACGCCTGCGGTCAGCACCAGCATATAAACATGCAGAGGCGTAAACCAGATCGGCCACGGATACATAAGCCCCTCGGCGGACGTATACAGAAAATACCCGCCCGTAAAGCAGAGGATCACCGAGACGACGCAGGAAAAGAGCTGCTCCCCCTTTACGACGGCCGAGGGCGCCGCGGGATCGGGCGTGCGCGTAAGAGCGAAGAGCCCCGCGAAGGTCACGCCGCCCGAAAGGGAGTCAAAGAGGTTGTTCACCGCGTCCGTATACACGGCGACGCTGTTTGAGGCAAGCCCGATGTAGAGCTTTACGCCGAAGAGCGCCAGATTCGCTGCGCTAACGCTGAGACAGGCGCGGCAGACAGGCGAAAACCGCTTCATTTCACGGCTCAAATCCGTTGGGGTTGTTCTTCTGCCACCGCCAGGTATCGCGGCAGGCGTCGGTCACATCCTTTTGGGCGGTCCAGCCGAGCACGCGTCTGGCTTTTTCGACGTCGGCGTAGCACACGGCGATGTCGCCCGCGCGGCGCGGGGCGATCTCATACGGGATCTTCACGCCGGAAGCCGCCTCGAACGCGCGCACGAGCTCCAGAACGCTCACGCCCCTGCCGGTGCCGAGATTGAAGATCTCGCAGCCCTCGGTCTTTTCGGCGCGGGAGAGCGCCGCCAGATGGCCCTTCGCAAGATCCACAACGTGGATGTAGTCGCGCACGCCGGTGCCGTCGGGCGTGTCGTAATCGTTGCCGAACACTTTGAGCTTTTCGCGCTTGCCGACCGCTACCTGCGCCACATAGGGCATCAGGTTGTTCGGAATGCCGTTCGGCGCTTCGCCGATGGCGCCGGATTCGTGCGCGCCGATGGGATTGAAATAACGCAGCAGGCTGATATGCCAGTCAGGCTCGGCGACGCTCAGATCCTTCAGGATCTGCTCGATAAACGCCTTTGTCGTGCCGTAGGGATTCGTTGTGGAGCCTGTGGGCATATCCTCCCGGAACGGCGCCTCGTTTTCGGAGCCGTATACGGTGGCGGAGGAGGAAAAGACGATCGTTTTCACGCCGTATTTCCGCATGACTCTGAGCAGCGTCACGGTCCCGCCAATGTTGTTGTCATAATACTCGAGCGGCTTTCTTACGCTCTCGCCCACAGCCTTGAGCCCCGCGAAATGGATCACGGAACCGATGCTGTACGAGGAAAAAACCCGCTCAAGCCCCTTTTCGTCGCGGATGTCGCAGCGTTCCACCGGAAAATCGGCGCCTGCAAGCGCGCGCACACGCTCACAGCAGACGGGCGAAGCGTTGCAGAAATTATCCAGAACTACGATCTCTTCTCCGGCGTTGAGCAGTTCTACGCAGGTATGGGAGCCGATGTAGCCCGCCCCGCCGGTGATAAGTACTGCCATATATATGATCTCCTTTCGGCGCCGGTCAGAAGGCCGGCGTATGTATTTGTATCAGGCTTCGAACTGCAGATACAGGCAGTTGGTGTTCCGGTCTACGGAATAGGTGAAACGGGTCCATTCCCGGTCGCCGGGCGCAAGATCCCAGATCCCGGCCCTGTCGAAAAGGGACGCTGCGATCTCGTCAAGCAGCCCTGCGTCGGCGCACATCAGTTCAACGCTTTCACCTGCGCCGACTTCAGAAAGCACGTCTTCGAAGATATCCTGCCAATCCGCCTCGCCGCAGTACAGGCCCATACGGCGGAAATAATTCTGCCTCGTGTCGTCGCAGTGCAAAAAAGCGGGAATGTGATCGCTCACATGGCTGTTTTCCATCAGGGACGCATCCAGATTGAAGTAGAAATGCCTGACCACGTCTCCC
This sequence comes from Oscillospiraceae bacterium, assembly GCA_902796175.1. Lineage (GTDB taxonomy): Bacteria > Bacillota > Clostridia > Oscillospirales > Acutalibacteraceae > RUG806. The sequence continues at coordinate 8,084 of CADBOC010000201.1, forward strand.
CCGTCCGTCATAACGGGATCGTCCCAGGTACAGTCCAGATAATACCAGCTGCCGTCTATCTCCACCGCGTTCCACATATGGCTTTCGGGGAGCTCGCCCTCGGGTCTGCCTTCGCCGCTGACGACGCAGCTGTCGAGCCCTGCCAGATCGAAGAGCAGCTTTGCCGCCATGGCATATCCCTCGCAGACGGCTTTGCCCTCTATGAGCGCGCCGTAGGCGGTCGCGTCGTTTTCACCGGAAGCGTAGACGCAGCTCTCGCATAGCCTGTCATGCAGCCAGAGCTCTTTTTCAAAGACATCAGACGCTTCGGGCGGCATTTCCGCCACGATCGATCTTGCCTTGTTCAGCAGCTCATCCAGTCTGCGTCTGCAGTTTTCCGGCGTATCGGTGTAATCGGGGAGCAGCGTCACGCGGCCCGTGAGCGTTTCCGTCGAATAGGAATAGGCGGATTTAAGGAAAAAGAGCAGCGGATTGTCGCCGCGCAGGGCGCTGAGCACCTCATGCAGCTCTTCTTCGCTGAGCTTTGTAAGTCGGACGCGCTCCGGGCAGCCGTAAAGCTGCGCCTGAAGCAGATCGTAGGCCTGCTGCTGCTCTTCGTTGAGGGTCGAGCGCAGCATGCAGGAAACGCGCGCGTCGGGCGTATAGGCCCCGGCGGTCTCATTCCCGTCTATTTCGTCCTCGGCCGCTCCTTCCCCGCCGGCGTCCGCGCCGAAGCCGGAAAAATCACAGCCGCCGAGCAGAAAAAAGAGCGCAAGCAGAACGGCGACCGCCGCACAGATCCTTTTATAAAACGCTTTCATCAGCTGATCACCTCGATCCTGGGAGACTGTCTCACAAAACGGAGCGCGTCGTCTTTGTGAGAGGCAAAATCAAATACGGTCAGATCGCCGGTGGTTCGGCTGATCAGCGCCGAAAAAAACTCTTCGCCGCGCTGCACGTTTTCTTCGGTCAGATGCGCCCGCAGCAGCGAAGCGAAAGCGTCCGCCTGCGTTTTTGCGCGATCCTCTCCCTCAAACGCGCCGGTCATATAATAGAACAGGACGTCGGGCTTCAGCGTCTGCTCGCCCGCCTCCAGCGTATAGGTAATGCCGTTCACGGCAAAGGATACCGCCCGCGGGACCCTGACGGGCGCATCTCCGAGCGTCTGCACGATCTGCCGGAAAACGGCCGGCGTCATGCCCACGACCCTGTCCACGTTCACGCCGACGTCTGAAAACACGGAAGCTGCAGCCCGCTCTCCGAAACCGGCGGCGATCTCTTCGACCGTTGATTCTCTGCCGTTCCACTGCGCCTTGCGCTCCGGCGATACAGGCCTTACATACACGGCGTTCTCCTGTTCCGAAAAAGAAACCAGGTCGCCGAAGCACATTCTGTCTTCATCCATGCACAGGAAGAGGATCTGCAGGGCGTGCTCATCCGAAAACGGCTCCGCCGCGTTGACGGAGGCAGTCTCCCCCTGAGATTCGGTCTCGGTTTCGCCCGCCTCTTCTTTCTGCCGCTTTCCCAGAAAACGGCTGAAGTCAAAATCGTTGCGGGCCATGATCGCAACAAACGAGACGCCGCCCAGCAGCATCACCAGCAGCACGATCAATGCAACGCGGACGCCGACCGGCCGACGGTCGTGCCCCACATCCGTAAAATCAATGTTGCGATCCCGTTTCATAAAGCCCGTCCTTTTTCATGGTATAGTTTATTATATCGGGAATGCGCAGAAAAAACAAGCCCGAAGCGCAAAAAGTTTAAAAAAAGAAAAGAAAAAAAGATTGACATCAGCCTTTTGTTATGATACTATATTTAAGCCGCATATCCGGGGCTCGCCGCACGGCGAAACAAGCGGAGTTCTCCCGCCCCCGATAGCGAGACTGTACAAGGAGAATCAACATGTACGCAATCATTGAAACAGGCGGAAAACAGTACAAGGTCGAGGTCGGGGATACGGTTTTCGTAGAAAAGCTCCCTGTTGAGGCCGAAAGCGAGATCACGATCGACAAGGTGATCGCAGTCGGAAGCGACGACGGCATCAAGGTCGGGGCCCCCTATGTGGAGGGCGCTGCCGTCACAGCAAAGGCCGTGAAGAACGGCAAAGCCAAAAAGATCGTCGTTATGACCTACAAGCCCAAGAAGAACGAAAAAAGAAAGCTCGGCCACAGACAGCCGTATACCAAGCTCGAGATCACGGCGATCAACGCCTGATGATCCGCGCCCGGTTCGTTCTTCGTGAAGAATCGGCGGAGTTTACCGTCAAGGGTCACGCGGGCGGGTTTTCCGGCACGGATATCGTCTGCGCCGCTGTCTCAAGCGCGGCATATATGGCCGCGAATACCGTGACCGAGATCCTTGGCGTCCGCGCGGAGGCCGAAGCGAAGGACGGATATATGTTTTTTTCCTGTTGCGGCAGCAAAGCCGCGGCAGACGTCATCCGGGGGCTTGAGCTGCACATCCGGCAGCTCGCCGCAGATCACCCCGACAAGATCAAAATCAAAACGGAGGAATAACTGATGCTTAAAGTTAACATTCAGCTTTTCGCGCATAAAAAAGGTATGGGTTCCACCCGTAACGGCCGTGATTCCGAATCCAA
>CADBOC010000202.1 GCA_902796175.1 Oscillospiraceae bacterium
TTCCATTGCACGGTGGGACGTAGTGTAACGGTAACACACCAGACTTTGACTCTGATATTGTGGGTTCGAGTCCCGCCGTCCCAGCCACGTCGGATTGGGCTTGCTCCACTTCGCAGCTGGGTAAAGGCTTCGCCTGTACCCACCGGCTTCGTATCCGCGCCCCCAATCCTCCTTTCCAAAACAAAAGACAAGCTTTTGTTTTGGTTCTTTTGAACAGTGCTTTTGCCCCAGTAGCTCAGTCGGCAGAGCACCTGCCTTTTAAGCAGGGTGTCCGGGGTTCGAACCCCCGCTGGCTCACCAAAACAAAGATCCTGCCGTTTTAAGCGGCAGGATCTTTGTTTTACCCGATCGTTTTCGACCGCATTCCATTCAGCGCGACCGCTGAAACAGACCGGAGGACCGTCAATGAAAAAAATCTGTTTTGTCTGCCACGGCAACATCTGCCGTTCCCCGATGGCGGAATTCATTCTCAAGCAGCTGCTTTCACAGCGGGGAAGAAGCGCTGAATTTTTGGTGGAATCCCGCGCCACCCACGACGACGAGCAGGTGAACGGGGTCGGCAATCCGATCTATCCGCCCGCCCGCCGCGTGATGGACGCAAACGGCGTACCCTATGAAGCCCGGCATTCCACGCAGCTGGTACGCGCCGACTACGGCCGGTACGATCTGTTTCTGTGCATGGACGATGAAAACGTTGAGACGATGAACAGGATCTTCGGCGGCGATCCCGCCGGCAAGATCCACAAGCTTCTCGTGTTCACCCGGCTCGGGGTGAACGTAGCGGATCCCTGGTTCACCGGGGACTTCGATACGGCGTTCCGTGAGATCCGCTCCGCCTGCGAGGCGCTTCTGTCTGTGTTATGACCTGAGCGTCGGATCCAGTATCTGGATGCGGTAACAAAAACCGAATTCCTTTTCATGAAATGCGCGCGGGCTTTCCCGGTCTTCTCCGGGATTGTCGGCGTGCATTTTACAGTCAAGGTGTACCCAAACGCGGTCTTCCGGGGGCAGTTCGTCGTCGTGCGCAGTCTTCCGGAGCGCGTCGTCGCTGTAGTACAAAGCGTTGAAGCTCATCCCGTCCGCAGACGTATCGGCAAACGCGAGGCCGCGTCCCAGCCTGTCCGTCAGGGCGGCTTTTTTTGTTCTGTAATGCGCGCCTCCTTCGGAGGGGACGATCGGATGCGGATAGTTCTTTCCGACAGTCGTACGGTAAACGCCGAGCATGGCGCTCTGATACCGGTCGGCGTACGTCTCGTTCGGCCCGTATCCGAAGTATTGGAGGCGGCTGTATTCGGGCGGCATGGTAAACGTAAGCCCGAACCGCGGCAGGGGCGGCGCTTTTTCATCGACCCGGGCGCTGCACGCGACGTCTATGCCGCCGTCTGCCGAAACGGTGTAGGTGAGCTTCGCTTCGACCGCCGGCGGCAGCGCCGCGGCTCCGAGCAGGATTGCCGTTTCGATCACGGCGCGGTCTTCGCTTGCCTGTGCGAGCCGAACGGAGACGGTCGTCTGATAAGCGTGATCGTACCGGGCTCTGAGCCAATCCGCCGCGTTCGGATGGAACGGGAGATTCGCCCGGCTCAGAGAGATCGAAACGGGGGAACTGAGCAGCTCTTCCCCCGCCCGGACGCCGCAGAGTCTGCCGTGCAGCTTATCGAAGCGAACGGTGAAATACGCGTTCGCGACGCGTATTTCCGTACGGCACTCTTCCGCGCTGAGGGGCGAGAACGGAAGCGCTTCAGGCAGACAGGGCGCGTTTTGCAGAACAAACTGCCTGTGACCGGCTTCGTAGTCTTTTTCGGCGTACCAGCAGTCTTTTGTCAGCCGCAGCGAAAGATCGAGCGTCAGCGTACCGGTCGACGCCGGGGCGGGCAGAGAGATCTCCGTTTCTTCCCCCGGCCCGATCGCGAGAGGCCCGGTCTCACCGCTCAGCACCGGCTCGCCGTTTGCCGAAAAACGCCACTGCAGCGTGTGGTCGGAAAGATCCCGAAAGAACCGCCTGTTGCCGATCCTGAGCGTTCCGTTTTCGTACGACGCCCGGAACGGCGCGTAGCACTGCTTCATGTCCTCATAGCCGGGGCGTTCTTTTCTGTGCGGCGACACGAGGCCGTCCGCGCAGAAAGCGCCGTCGTTCGGGTAGTCGCCGAAATCCCCGCCGTAACGGTACCGCGGCGCTTCCTTCGTTCCGATATTCACCGCGTGATCGGCAAATTCCCATACGCAGCCGCCGAGGTAGCGGTCGTTTTCTTCAAAGCCTTCCCAGTGCGCCGGAATATCGCCGGTGCTCCAGGCCGAAACGTATTCGCAGTAGAAAAATGGCTTGGTCTTCGACGGGTCGGCAAGATATTCGCGCAGGTAATCGAGAGAGGCGTACATGCGGCTCTCCACGTCCGAAATATCCGAAAAATCCCTGCCTACCCTTGCCGCGTACTCCAGATGCGCGTTTTCGTAATGGATCAGGGCCGAAGCGTCGCGCGAACGGATGTATGCCGCCATCGCTCTGTGGTTATCCCCGCAGCCGGATTCGTTGCCGAGCGACCACAGAAGGACGCAGGGCATGTTTTTATCGCGCTCATAAAGCCTTGCCGCGCGGTCGACGCAGGCTTCCTTCCATTCCGGCGCGTCGCAGAGATGCGCCCAGTAGTCCCACCTCCAGTCGCCGTAGTTATAGCCCATACCGTGGGTCTCAAGATCCGCCTCGTCGATCACAAAGAACCCCGTTTCGCTGCAGTATTCCAGAAAGCGCGGGTCGTTCGGGTAATGGCTGGTGCGTATCGCGTTTACGTTTGCCCGTTTGAGCAGCCGCAGGTCCTCCCGCATATCGGCAGGCGTCACCGTATAACCCGTATCCGGGTTCGTGTCGTGCCGGTTTACGCCCCGCAGTTTGATCTTTTTTCCGTTGAAATAAAAAACGCCGTTCCGGATCTCCGCTTTTCTGAAGCCGACCGGCAGCGAGATGCGTTCTTCCCCGGCATAAAGCACAAGTCGGTACAATGCGGGTGTTTCCGGGCTCCACAGCACGGGGGCGTCGACGGCAAAGCGGAGGTCTCCGTCCGATCCTGCATGCCCCGCCGGGCTGCCGTCCGGGGCGACCAGCTCCGCCTTTACCGGCAGCGGCGCGGTGCGCTCTATCCTCACGTTCATCTCAGCGCTTCTGAGATCGGCTGAAAGCGAGACCGTCACCTGCAGATCCCGGATGAAGCTCTCATCCCGTTCCAGCAGATATACGTCTCTGAAAATACCGGACAGGCGGAAGAAATCCTGATCCTCAAACCAGGAGCCTGTGCAGTGTTTTACGGCCAGCACGAAAACGCTGTTTTTCCCCGTATGTACGGCGTGCGTGATCTCGAATTCGGTCGTGCAGTGGCTTACCTCCGAATAGCCGACAAAGGCGTCGTTGATCCAAAGATAAAAGCCCGCTGAAACGCCCTCAAATACAAGAAAACGACGCCTTCTTCCGGCGTCCCCGAGCATGAACTCCCGTTTGTAGACGCCGCAGGGGATATCGTCCGGCAAAACGGGCGGCCGAACGGCGTAGGGGTAATCCTGGTTGATGTAATTCGGCGGGTCATACCCTTTGCCGAGGGAAAGCTGCCAGCAGCCGGGTACCGTGATGCTGTCCGTAAACGCGTAGTTTTTTGTAAAATCCGGGGAATCGAGCTCCAGCGCCTCCGCGTTCGGCTCCCAGCGGAAAAGCCACTCGCCGTTCAGCAGGGTAAACCGGTCGGAATCCTCTCTGTTTGTCCCGCCGGCCTGATCCGCCGAAAACGGAATAAAATACGCGCGCGGCGCCTCGGCGCCGACGTGCAGCGCCTGCGGCTGTCTGTGATAACGCTCCGGTGTCATGAACCGTTCTCTCCTTTTCCGCCTGCGGCGCGCTTTCGGCGGCAGACGGGATGTTGTCTTTTGTCGCGGCGCGCGGGATGCGCCGCGCCGCCGGACGGTACCATTGTAGCATGAAAACAGAGGAATGTCGAGTGCCCGTGATCGATCAAAAAAATTAAACTCCGGCTTTTGGATCCTGAAGAGATCCGCGCGTCTCTTTTTGGTCCGTCCTCCTTGACAATCCCGGTTTTTGAGCGTAAAATAGATGCAACATTCAAAGAAAGGTCGACAGGCTGATGTTCGCATTCTGCAATCCCGCGGCGTATTCCTATTTTTTTATGAACAGCGATGGAACATCCGGCAACGCATGACCTTTCCGGTAATGCTGAGTTACGGTTCCACCGCTTATTTCGGTATAAGCGGTGGTTTTTATTTTTTAGGGAGGTGTGTTTGAATGACGGATCTTGAAGAAGCCCGGGCGGTGATCGACGAAGCCGACCGCGTGATGGCTGAAGCTTTTCAGAAAAGAATGGAGGCAGTGCGCACGGTCGCAGCCTTCAAAGCGCGGCACGGGCTGCCGGTATCGGATCCCGCGCGGGAGCAGGCGATGCGCGAACGCAACGCCGCGTGGATCGGGGACGGCGAGCTCAGTCCGTATTACGTGCAGTTTCTCTCTTCTGTTACGGCGATCTCGCGCGGATTTCAGCGCGCGCTGATGAAAGGGCTCAGAGTCTCCTTCTCCGGCGTACCCGGCGCCTATGCAGAGATCGCGGCGAAGCGGATATTCCCGGATGGGGAGGCGGTTGGGTATCCCGATTTTGCCGAAGCGTACCGCGCGGCAGAGGAGGGGGAATGCGACTGCTGCGTGCTGCCGATCGAGAACAGCTACCAGGGCGAGGTCGGCCGGGTGGCCGATCTTATGTTCAAGGGGAGCCTTTTTGTGAACGGCGTTTACCGTCTGCCTGTGCGGCACCATCTGCTGGGCGTCGGCGGCGCGGCGCTTACCGGCGTTAAAAAGGTGATCAGCCATCCGCAGGCGCTGGGCCAGTGCGGCGAATACATCCGCCTGCACGGTTTTGAAACGGAAAGCGCGGTCAATACGGCCGTGGCGGCGGAATCGGTGGCGGCGCTCCGGGATCCGTCGGTCGCGGCGATCGCGAGCGAAGAGACCGCCGCGCTCTACGGCCTTGCCGTGCTGGATCATGATATCAACGCGAGCGCCGTCAATACGACGCGCTTCGCGGTCTTCGCGAGAAGCCAGCCGGAGCGTACGGCTTCCGATGAGACCTTTATTCTGCTTTTTACCGTGAACAACGTGGTCGGCGCGCTCGCGAAGGCCGTGAATATCATCTGCGCGCACGGCTTCAACATGCGCGTGCTGCGCAGCCGCCCCGTGCGCGACGTACCGTGGCAGTATTATTTTTATACGGAGGCCGAGGGCGACTACAAGAGCGACGAGGGCGAACGGATGCTGCGGGAGCTGCGCGTTTGCTGCGACAGTCTGAAGGTAGCCGGCCACTTTCCGGCGGAACGCGATCTGTCGAAGGAGAAAACGGTATGATCATAAAAGTCGATCTGGCGAATGCGCCGTATGACGTGCATATCGACCGCGGCTTGCTTCGGCAGGCGGGCGAGCTTTTCGATCTGGACCGGCGCGTTCTCATCGTGACGGACGACGGCGTGCCGGCCCGTTACGCCGAGACGGTCGCTTCGTGCTGCAGGGCGCCCGTCGTCGTTACGATCCCGGCGGGCGAGGCAAGCAAAAATCTGCAGAGCTTTGAGATGCTGCTGAAGACCATGCTCGCGAACGGTTTTACAAGAAGAGACTGCGTCGCGGCGGTCGGCGGCGGCGTGGTGGGGGATCTCGCCGGGTTTACGGCGGCCTGTTACATGCGCGGCGTCGATTTCTATAACGTGCCCACGACCGTGCTCTCGCAGGTGGATTCGAGCGTCGGCGGTAAAACGGCGGTGGATCTCGCGGGCATCAAAAACGCGGTCGGCGCGTTCCACCAGCCGCGCGGGGTCCTCATCGACCCTGAAGTGCTCGCGACGCTCCCGCCCCGGCAGATCTCGAACGGCCTTGCCGAGGCGCTCAAAATGGCCGTCACATTCGACGAAGACCTGCTCCGCGTGTTTGAGACCGAAGACGTGCATGGCAGCCCCGGGGCCGTGATCGCCCCCGCGCTCGCCATCAAACGCAACGTGGTCGAGGCGGACGAACGCGAAAAGGGGCTCAGGCGCGTGCTGAATTTCGGGCATACGATCGGGCACGGGATCGAAAGCGGTTTTGCCGAAAACGGACTGCTGCACGGCGAGTGCGTGGCGCTCGGCATGCTGCCCATGTGCGCGCCGGATCTGCGTGAACGGGTGAAAAACGTACTGCTGCGTCTGCGGCTGCCGGTGAAAACGGTCTTCGATCCGGATCGGGTGATCGCCGCGCTGGCGCACGATAAAAAAGCCGGAAAAGGCGCGATCAGCGCGATCTTTTCCGAGAAAGCGGGGTCGTACAGCGAACGGCGTCTCACGCCGGAGGAATTCCGACCGCTGCTGGAGCTGATACTGGAAGGGGGAGAAACGGCATGAAAAACGGATTCGGTTCAAGCGTTCGGGTGACGCTGTTCGGCGAAAGCCACGGTCCCTACGTCGGCGCGGTCGCGGACGGGCTTGCGCCCGGGCTGCCGGTCGACCCCGCGCGCGTACAAAAGCGCATGGCGCTTCGCGCGGCGGCCGGCGCGATCTCCACACCCCGCCGTGAACCGGATGAGGCGCTGTTTGTCAGCGGCGTGTATGAGGGGCGCACGACCGGAACGCCGCTCACCGTTCTCATTGCGAATACCTCGGCGAAAAGCGCCGATTACGAAAAAACGCGGGCGATGGCGCGTCCCGGTCACGCCGATTATACCGCGTTCATGAAATACGGCGGATATGAGGATCCACGTGGGGGCGGGCATTTCAGCGGCAGACTGACGGCGCCGCTGGTCGCGCTCGGCGCGGTGGCGCTCGACGCGCTCGGGGAAAAGGGGATCCTGATCGGAACGCACATCAGATCTCTGGCAGGGATAGCCGACAGGGACTTCTCGGATCTCAGCCGGGAGCTGCCGGCGCTCGGCGAAAAGCGCTTTGCCGTACTGGATGCGTCGGCCGGGGATCGGATGCGCCGCGCCGTCGAAGAGGCGGCGCGGGCGGGCGACAGCGTCGGCGGCGTTCTGCAGACCGCCGTCACGGGGCTGCCCCCCGGCGTCGGCGAACCGTGGTTCGACAGCGTGGAAAGCGCGCTCAGCCGCGTGCTGTTCGGCATTCCCGCCGTAAAAGGCGTGGAATTCGGCGACGGATTCGCGCTGTGCGGTATGCGCGGCAGCGAGGCGAACGATCCGTTTGCGGTGGAGAACGGCCGCGTGATCACGCGCACGAACCGCAACGGCGGCGTCAACGGCGGCATCACGAACGGTATGCCCCTGCTGTTCAATACGGCCGTAAAGCCGACTCCGTCCATCGCGAAGCCCCAGGATACCGTAGATTTCTTTCAGACAAAGGAAGCGGTCATCTCCGTTACGGGCAGACACGATCCCGCCATCGTGCACCGGGCGAGAGCGGTCGTGGACGCCGTTACCGCCCTTGTGCTGGCGGATCTGCTGGCGCTGCGCTTCGGCACGGACTGGCTGAGGGGGGCGCGGTGATGGAATACGGCTGCATCGGAAGAAGGCTTCCGCACAGTTTTTCAAAGGAGATCCACGCGCTGATCGCGCCGTACCGCTATGAGCTGACCGAACTGGAGCCGGAGGAGGTCCCGGCGTTCATGCTCGCGCGGGATTTTAAGGCGATCAACGTGACGATACCGTACAAGGAAACCGTCATCCCGTATCTCTCTTTCATCGATCCCGTCGCCGAACGCATCGGGGCGGTCAATACTGTCGTGAACAGAATGGGCAGACTGTACGGGTATAACACGGACGTGATCGGTATGAAGGCGGCGCTGAACCGTGCCGGCATATCGCTTGCCGGAAAAAAGGCGCTGATCCTGGGTTCGGGCGGCACTGCGAAAACCGCCGCGGCCGCGGCGGAGGATCTCGGCGCCTCGGCGATCCTTACCGTCAGCAGGCGTAACGCGCCCGGCGTGATCGGGTATGCGCAGGCGGCCGCTTTGCACGGCGACGCCCGGGTGATCATCAACGCGATGCCCGTCGGGATGTACCCCGATCTTACGGGCTGCCCGCTGGATCTCAGCCCGTTCACCGCACTCGAGGGCGTGTTCGACGCCGTCTATAATCCGCTTCGTACCCGTTTTGCCGCAGCGGCGAAACGGGCGGGCGCAAAGGCGGAGACCGGGCTTTATATGCTGGTCGCGCAGGCGGTTGCCGCGTACGGATATTTTACGGATTCAGCGCCCGACCCGGCCCTGACCGGCCGTATTTACGGCGTGATCCTGCGCGAAAAACGCAATATCGTACTGATCGGCATGCCGGGCTGCGGCAAGAGTACGGTCGGCGCGCTGATCGCCGGCCGTACCGGCAGAAGGCTGATCGATCTGGATGAAGAGATCGTGAAAGAGGCGGGGGAGAGCATCCCCTCTATATTTGAAAGAAGCGGAGAAGCGGCCTTTCGGGATCTGGAAACGCGCGTGCTGCGCAAGATCGCCGGAACCACCGGCGCTGTGATCGCGACCGGCGGCGGCTGTGTGCTTCGGGCGGAAAACACGGCGCTCTTGAAGGCGAACGGCTCTCTGTATTTTCTGGACCGGCCTCTGAACTCGCTGCTGCCGACTGAGGACCGCCCCCTCGCGCGCAGCAAAGAGGCGGTGCAGGCGCTGTACCGCGATCGGTATGAGATCTATAAGTCCGCCGCCGACGCGGTGATCCCGGTAACGGGCGGCGCCGAGGGGGCGGCTGAAGAGGTTGAGAGGAGGCACGGATATTGAAACTGCTTGTCATCAACGGCCCGAATCTGAATCTGCTCGGCGTCCGTGAACCGGATATCTACGGAAAAACGGGCTACGGGGAGCTGTGTGAGATGATCCGCTCACACTGTGAAAGCAGAGGGGTCGAAGTAAGCTTTATACAGTCGAACCACGAGGGCGACCTTGTGGACGCGATCCAGAGCGCCTACGGCGCCGCGGACGGCATCGTGATCAACCCCGGGGCGTACACGCATACGAGTATCGCGCTTCTGGACGCCGTAAAGGCGGTGGGCGTGCCGACGGTGGAGGTGCATATCAGCGACCCGGACCGGCGTGAGGAATTCCGCAGGGTCAGCTATATCCGCGCGGCCTGCGCGGCGACGGTCAAGGGGGAGGGGCTCGGCGGATACCTGCGCGCCGTAGACCTGCTCCTTGACGGAAAGAAACACGGTGACGCGGATGCGCATTGCGTTTAAGCCCGGGCTGCCCTCCGGCGAAGTGAAGGCGCCTCCTTCCAAGAGCGATCTGCACAGGCTTCTGATCGCGGCGGGGCTCGCCGACGGGGAGAGCGGGATCGGGAACGTATCCGATTCCGACGATATCCGCGCGACGCTTTTGTGTCTGAGGGCGCTGGGGGCGCGGATCACGCGCGAGGGCAGAAAGACTTACGTGCGCGGAATCAGGCGGGGAGAGCCGGTCGAAGGCAGCGTATGTCCCTGCGGCGAATGCGGCAGCACGCTGCGTTTTCTGATCCCCGTGGCGGCCGCGCATCCCGGTAAGGTTCTTTTTACGGGCGCGGACCGTCTGTTTGCCCGCCCTCTCTCCGTATATGAGGATGTATTTCGGGAGCAAGGCGTTCCCTTTACAAAAAGCGCCGAAGGCGTATGGGTCGGCGATGGTCTTCATTCAGGCCGCTTCGCTTTTCCGGGGGATGTGAGCAGCCAGTTCGCAAGCGGTCTGCTCTTTGCGCTTCCGCTTTTGCCGGGGAAAAGCGAGATACGTTTGACTGGACCGATCGAGAGCCGTCCCTATATCGATATGACGCTGCGCGCGCTCTCGCTTTTCGGCGTGGAAGCCGGCTGGCGCTCCCACGATACGCTTTCCGTACCCGGCGGGCAGAGGTTTACGCCTGCCGACGCCGAGCCGGAGGGGGATTGGTCCAACGCCGCGTTCTGGTTTCTGATGCGGGCGCTCGGCGCACAGCTGCGCGTATCGGGGCTCGAGCCCGATTCTTTGCAGGGGGACCGGGGCGTCGGGCTGCTTCTCGAACGCGTCAAAGCGGGGAACGCTGTGATCTCTCTGGCGGATTGCCCCGATCTCGGCCCTGTGCTGATGGCGGCTGCCGCCGCTTTCGGCGGCGCTGTGTTTACCCATACAAGGCGGCTTAAGCTCAAAGAGAGCGACCGCGGCGCGGCAATGGCGCAGGAGCTGCTGAAGCTCGGCGTTCCCTGCAGGGTGGAGGAGGACCGCGTCACGGTCTCAGCGGCCCCGCTGCGGCGTCCGCAGGAGCCGCTGTGCGGACACGGAGACCACCGGATCGTTATGGCGCTCTCCGTTCTTCTGCTCGTTACGGGCGGGGAATTGACCGGCGCCGAGGCGGCGGCGAAGAGCTACCCTGATTTTTTCGATCTGCTCAAGCGTAACCGCGCCGTTCTGAAAACACTGGAATAAAAAGGAAAGTATCATGAAGCTTGAACAAAATACAAAGATCCTGATCGTAGGTCTCGGTCTGATCGGCGGCAGCTACGCCCGCGGCTTTTCAAAAAGAGGCTATCGTGTTTCGGCGATCGACCCGGATCGAAGCGCTCTTGAATTCGCGCTCGGCGAGGGATTTATAGAAAAAGGCTCCGTTCTGCCTGACCCCGCTCTCTTGCGCGAAGCGGATCTCGTGATCTTCGCGCTGTATCCGCACCTGATTGTGCCGTGGGTCAAAGAGAATCAGGCCGCCTTTGCGCCGGGAACGGTGCTTTCGGACGTGACGGGCGTGAAGGCCTGCGTCGTATACGATCTGCAGGCGTGCCTCCGGGCGGATCTTGAGTTCATCGCGGCGCATCCCATGGCGGGGCGCGAGGTGAGCGGCGTGCGAAACGCGGACGACGCGATCTTTGAAAACGCGAATTTCATTGTTGTGCCGACCGATAAAAACACATTTCGGGCGATCCAGATCTGCAGAAGCGTGGGTGAGACGCTCGGCTTCGCCCGCATCTCTTCGCTGCCGCCCCGCGCGCACGACGAAATGATCGGCTTTGTTTCTCAGCTTACGCACTGCATCGCGATCTGCCTGATGAACTGCTCCACCAGCGAGCACCTGGTGGATTATACCGGCGATTCCTTTCGGGATCTGACGCGCATCGCGCGGATCAACGAAACGATGTGGAGCGAGCTGTTTTTGCTGAACAAAGAGGCGCTTTTGCAGCAGATGGATTCGTTCATGGAGGAGTTTGCCGTTCTGCGAGAGCTGCTGGCAAACTCGGACCGCGAGGGCCTGAAAGAAAAAATGCGGCTTTCGACCGCAAGACGGGCGCTGTTTGACAGGCCCGCTGAAGGAGGAAATCAAGAATGATCTTTGAACGCAAACTGACGATCCCGATGGAGGTCAAACAGATGTACCCGCTCGACGCCGCTTCGGCTGAGACCGTACGGAAGAAGCGGGAAGAGATCCGCGACGTGTTCCGCGGGAAAGACAGGCGTATCGCGCTTGTGATCGGGCCCTGCTCCGCCGACAGAGACGACAGCGTGATCGACTACATCCTGCGTCTCAGCGCGCTGCAGGAACAGGTCAAAGACAAGATCCTGATCGTACCGCGCATCTATACGAACAAGCCCCGCACCACGGGCGACGGCTACAAGGGAATGCTGCACCAGCCCGATCCCGAGGCGAAGCCCGATATGTTCAAGGGGATCGTCGCCATACGGGAGCTGCATCTGCGCGCGATCCGTGAAACGGGCTTCGTCTGCGCGGACGAGATGCTCTATCCCGAAAACCACAGGTATCTGGACGATCTTCTGGGCTATGTGGCGGTCGGCGCCAGAAGCGTTGAAAACCAGCAGCACCGGCTGACGGCCAGCGGCGTCGATCTGCCCGTCGGCATGAAAAACCCGACAAGCGGCGACCTTTCCGTCATGATGAATTCCATCACCGCCGCGCAGCATCCGCATACCTTCATCTACCGCGGATGGGAGGTGCATTCCGAGGGCAATCCGCTGGCGCACGCGATCCTCAGGGGGCTTGTCAACAAGCACGGGCAGAGCATGCCGAACTACCATTATGAGGATCTGACGCATCTCGCGCGGATGTACGGCGAGAGCGGTCTGAAGAATCCCGGCGTGATCGTGGATACGAACCACGCGAACTCCGGCAAGGATCCGTTCCAGCAGATCCGCATCGTGAAGGAGGTGCTCGCGAGCTGCGCTTACAGTGAGGATATCCGCCGCATCTTCCGCGGCTTTATGATCGAAAGCTACATCGAAGACGGCTCGCAGCCTGTGGGCGGCGGCGTTTACGGCAAATCGATCACAGACGCCTGCCTCGGCTGGGAAAAAACGGAGCGTCTGATTCTGGATATGGCGGAAAAGCTGTAAAAAAAAGAACGGGGGCGCGCACGGCGGCTCCCGTCTTTTTGCTGAAAAGCACTTATTCCAGAATGTTTGAGGTGATATAATCGATGCCGGCGTCGGCAAGCGCCTGGGCGGTCTCGGGGTCGTCGCAGGTCCAGCAGTTCACGCGGATGCCGTACCGGTGGAATTTTGCGATCCGTTCGGCGCTGAGCTCCGTGTAAAGGATGTCGATGTCGAAACGGTGCGCTTTCAGGATCTGCAGCAGATCCTCGGCGTAGACGGAGGTCAGGAACTGAACGGGCTGCTCGGGGCAGATCGAGCGGATATGCATCAGGTTCTCGAACGCGAAGGAGATAAAGATCACATTCTGCAGATAGCCCAGCGCCGCGATCTCGTCGCAGATGGCGCGGATCTCTTCGGCCGAAAAGGCGTTCTTCAGCTCCAGTACCGCGGTCTTCTCATAGCGTTTGCAGGTAGCGATGTATTCGCCGAGCGTGGGGATGCACAGGTCAAGGCGTTCGCTGCCGCCGTCCTTTTCGAGCAGGGGCAGAGAGCGGAGCGTCTCGAAATCGGTGCCCTCAACGGGCAGATCCTCGTTGCTGACGCGCGCGGTGTCGTCGTCGTGGATCACCACAAAGCGGCCGTCAAGCGTCTTGTGTACGTCTGTTTCAATGCCGTAGTAGCTGCGGTTGCCGGCGGCGATGAACGCCGCGTTCGTGTTCTCGGGCTCAATGCCGCTGAGCCCTCTGTGCGCTACCATGTGTGTGCTGCCGGAGTTGATTCTGATCGAATTCATGCTATCTTCCTCTGTTTCTGTCTCGTATCGAGACCTTATTTATGCGTTTTGTTTTTTCTCTTGCGCCTGCGTTTCGCGCAGGATCCTGGCGTTCACGTCGTTCTTGCCGCGGTGGCGGTAGGGGAACGCGCAGAGGATCGCGTACATGATCAGGCCGCCGATGAAGTTCAGAATGATATCCTCCATCGTATCCATCAGGGCGAATCTGCCCATTTCGAGCATCTCGGGGGTGAGGGGGATCAGATGGAAAACCTTTGAGGGGTCGCCGTTTGCCGGGGCGGATGAAACGGCGAGATCATAGTTCCAGTGCTGCGCGTCGCCGCCCGCTACCTGATCGTAGGTGAACTCAAAGAGCTCCCAGGCGCTCGAAAGAATAAAGCCGAAGCCCAGCGCCCCCAGCGTCGCGATCTGGTGCGGGCAGGTCTTTTTCAGCTTCAGCTGTGTGGCGCTGATGTATTCGTAGCCGATATATACAGCCTCCGCCGTGCCGAGCGCGTGCAGCGCTTTGTCGTAGCCCGGCAGCAGGTAGTAGAGATTCAGATACGCGCCGCCGAAGGAACCCAGCAGAAAGCCCAGCGCCGTGATGTTCTGGAACGAAGATGAGAATAAACGGAACCGGTTATTTTCAGGGAACAGCTGAACGATCTCGTAGGCGAACATGCCCACGAAATTCGCGAAGATCTGAATGACGGGGTTTGAGCCGTTGTATTCTTTTCCGTTCACGAGCGTATCGATGAACGCGAATATCATGAGCCCGCGTAAGATCCACCAGTAAACCAGCTGCCATTTTGTGCAGCCGGCAAGAACTCTCGAAAAATAGTTTTTTACGGCATTTTTCATAACGAGCCTCCTCAATTCTGTTTACTGATATTAACATAGAATAAATGAAAATATATTCTAAAATAGAATTATAAACAAAAAACATGCCGAATCAAGACATTTCTTAAATTCGACACGAAAATTTTACAATTCATTCAAGAATAAAAAAGAACATTATTTGTCAGAATTGTTTAAACTGCCCTATCGGACGGCGGAAAATTCTGTTAATATGTATATTGATTTTTACACCTTATTCTTGTACAATATCTCCGATAAAGTAATTTATCAAATCAAGAAAAGGAGTGCACACCATGAAAAGAACGGCCAAAATTGTAGCAGTTGCGCTTGCCGTCCTGATGGCTCTCACGGTTGTTCCGTTTGCCGCTTTCGCCTCGGCAAAAACGGACGACGCCGCGGACAGAGTCGCGGGCTGGAAAGCCAACTACCAACTGTTCATCGACACCATTCTTGACAACAGCAATTTTACCAGCTGGAACTACGTAGATCAGAACAAAAAAGCTCTTACGCAACAGATGGATATCTCCACTGCGTTTGCGCTCTATGACTCCGCGTGGAGAAACTACGCGACCAAAGAGATCTCCATCGACAACGCCGAAAAGATCCTGCTCGGTCTCATCGAGAAGGCTGAGTACACCTTTGACGACGGCTATGTCGACGAGATCGTGAAGGTCCTCGAGGGCGCGCAGGATGTGAACGACTTTATCCAGAAGGCGAACAAGTATCTGGATATCGACCTGTTCAAATCCCAGGGCTGGAGCACCACGTTCCAGGTCATCGGCACCGTCGTTGACGTCGCGAACGCCTATCAGAACTACAGAGATCAGTTCATCGCCGCTTACGCGAACGTTCTCTCTGTACAGATGGCGAACGCTTACTATGTCGATATGCTTCAGTACATCGTTGACAACACCGACAATTCGGTGCTTCGTCAGGCTGCCCAGAAGCTCATCAACGACATTCAGAAGAGCGTTGAAGACGTGATCGGCGAGATCGTTGCGAAGGCTGCCGCCGACGGCGCTGAGAAGGGCGTTGACACCCTGATCAACATCGCGATGAACTCCAACGCGTATACCGCTGTTGCCCTTAAGGTCTACAACGGCGCGAAGAGCGTTGCCGACTTCCTCTGGAACACCGGCGACCAGTACGCGCTCATCGATACGGTCGTTACTGCTTATGATTTCCAGGAGCTGATCGCTGCCTGGACCGCCGACGCTCTTGCTGAGGATTCCGAGAAAGCGCTTATCGCTGTCGATATGCTGCTGACCGCGAGAAACATCTGCGAGAACGCTCTGTACAACCTGAAGCTCGCCGAGAACGACGGCGTGATCGGTAAGGTAAAGAGCCAGCTTTACGGCACGGTTTACGAAGACATCGAGATCAGCCTTGCTTCCATCGACGCCATCCGCGCCGCGATGTTCGATCAGGACGTCGCTTCCTTCCGCAAGGTCGAAAGAGCGATCTATGCTTACTGCCCCGTCGACGTTCAGATCCTGAAGGCTGACAACTCCGGCGTTTACACGCTGAAGGACGGCCGTGTGGTCAACGACGTCACCGATTCCGGCATCTATGTTTCCGTGTATTCCGAGTATGCGAAGGATTACCTCAAGATCGCGTATCTCTATGACGCGTACAAGGTAAGACTTTCCGGTACCGGCGAAGGCACCGTTACTCTGATCATGGACGTTCTCAACGCTGACGGTTCCGTTTCCGATTGGAGCTTCACCGACCGCGCTGTTTCGGCCGGTACCAAGATCGTGTTCGATACCGATTTTGAAGGCACTCCTTATTTCCTTGCTTCCGATACGGATGCGAAGACCTACTTCAATGATGATTTCGTTGCCTCCAAGCATCCCGAAGTCACCGCGAAAGACGTTGCTGACGCCGTGATCACGGTCGGCAAGAAAGAAGCCAAGAGCTTTGCCGATATCATCAAGGAGTTCTTCCAGAAGCTGTTCGCGAGCATCGCCAACATCTTCAAGAAGAAATAAGCAAAACCGATCATGCCGCAACGTGATACGCCGGATCATTGATCTGCGGTCCGTTACGAATCAAATCACAGGGATCCCGAACCGGCTTCAAAACCGGTTCGGGATTTTTGCTCGATCAAAACAGGGGAAATTGATATGGCGATTCTGTGTCGTTTTGCCGCGTGCAGCGACGTACATTATAAAGCGGAGGGCGGTCCTGAACGCGAACGGTTTGAAAAAGGGATGCGCGATGCTCTCAGGTATGCTTCCGGCTCGGCGTATCCCTTTCTGGACGCCGTCTTTGTCGTCGGGGATTTCGCGAACAGCGGGTCCGAAAGCGAGATGCGTCTGTTCCGGCAGTCGCTGGATACCGTTCTGCCGGCAAGAACGCGGCGGATCCTTACGATGGCCAGCCACGAATTCAAAAGCGAAGGCGGGGAACAGGGCGCGCATGAACGCTTTGCCCGCATATTCGGTCAGGAACCCGATCTGCATACCACGATAGGCGGGCTTCATTTTATCAGCGTTACGACCGAAAACGGATGCCGGATCGGAGAGAAAAAGCAGGCCTGGCTCAAAGAGGCTTTGAAAGCTGCCGCGGCCGATTCCGCAAAAAAACCGATCTTTGTTTTTCAGCATCCGCATCTGAGCGGTACCGTATACGGGAGCATCAACTGGGGCGAGGACGATATCAACGCGATCCTGATGGATTACCCGCAGGTCGTCGATTTCTCAGGGCACTCACACGCCCCGATCAACGATCCGCGCAGCATTCATCAGCGCTATTTTACCAGCGTGGGTACAGGCTCTTTTTCTTATTTTGAATTGGATGAATTCGATATGTATACGGGCACCGTACCGCCGGACGCGCACGAATGCGCGCAGTTTCACATTGTGGAAGTAGCGGACGATATGTCGGTTCGCATTCTGCCGTACGACGTTCTGACCG
The DNA here is from genome assembly GCA_902796175.1 of Oscillospiraceae bacterium. Taxonomy (GTDB): domain Bacteria; phylum Bacillota; class Clostridia; order Oscillospirales; family Acutalibacteraceae; genus RUG806. Next base: position 16,830 of record CADBOC010000202.1, read on the forward strand.
GCAGGTTTTTTGAGCCCTGCTACGAGATACGAACGCCCTGGGATCCGGATTCCTTTGTCTATACGGACGCGCGTTACCGCTCTGCCTCTCAGCCGCGTTTTCCGCAGGGCAGCAAACCGGAGATCCGCCCTGCCGAAGGGGGCGTAACGGTACGGTTCCGCCAGGCGCAGGGAGAGGAACGCCCCGATTCTTATACGGTCACGGTAAAAACCGGCGAAGGGACCGTAAAAAAGCAGCTGGCGCTGTTCTCTTCCTATTATCTATACAACATGCCGGCCTTTATCGAATGCGGCATAGCGCTGGAGCCCGGCGCGTATACGCTGCAGGTCAGGGCAAACAGCTTCTGGCGCACGGTATCGGAGCCGATCTGCACGCAGTTCCGTCTGGAGAAGGAGCGGATATGACAGACAAATTATACGATGCCGACAGCTATCTGCGGTCGTTTGAGGCCGTTGTGCTCCGTAAGATACCGGCTGGGGAAAAAGAACTGATCGAGCTGGACCGGACCGCGTTTTTCCCGAAGAGCGGAGGTCAGCCGGGCGACGTCGGCAAGATCGGCGAAGCCGCCGTCAAAGATACGTTCTATTATGAGGGTTCGATCGTTCATGCGGTCGACGCCCCGTCCGATCTCAGGGTCGGCGAAGAATACAGATGTGAGATCGACTGGCCCGTCAGGTTCCGGCGTATGCAGTCGCATACGGGGGAACACATCGTTTCCGGTATCGCGTTTTCGGAATACGGCGCCGCGAACGTCGGGTTTCATATGGATGACCTGCTCATGACGGTAGATTTTGACCGGCCGCTCGATAAAGATTCGCTTGCGCTGATCGAGAAAAAGGCGAACGAGGCGGTGTACAGCGATCTGCCTGTCACGGCTCAGACCTATTCTGCGGATGAGCTTGCCCTTTTATCTTACAGAAGCAAGATCAAGGCTGCGGAGGATCTGCGGCTTGTCCGGATCAAAGGCGTCGATCTTTGCGCCTGCTGCGCCCCGCACGTCCGTTCTACGGGCGAGATCGGGATCATCAAGATCCTCTCGTCGCAAAGCCATCGCGGCGGCGTGCGCATTACCTTGAAGTGCGGCGCCGCCGCGTATGAGGATTACGTCCTCAAGTATAACAATACGCTTGAGAGCGCCGCGCTGCTGAAAGCGAAACACGATGAGATCCCGCAGGCGATCCGCGAGATGCAGCAGCGGGAAGCTTCTCTGCGGCAGACGCTGCGCGAAGCGTCCGAAAAATACATCCGGCAGGTCGTTTCGGGTGTTGAGGGCGCAGACGGGCATTGTGTGCTTTTTGTCTGCGATGCGGACGGCGAAGAGCTCAGCCGCATCGCCGCCGCTGTGAAGGATCGCTTTACAGGCTGCTGTGCTGTTTTTTCGGGGGACGACTGTAAAGGATATAGCTTTTCGATCCTGTATCCAAATGAAAAGTATAACAGCTTTACAAAGCAGCTGATCTCTTCTATGCAGGGCAGGGGCGGCGGACGCGGTCAATTGATCCGCGGCAGCTGCGGCTCATCGCAGGCGTATATCAGGGGCGTGTTTTCCGCGCTGCCTGTTTTATAAAAGGAGGGCGCGGCAATGAGAATGCGCAAAAAAAAGAATCTCGAAACGCGTTTATCCGCACTCGGCAATCTGATCGATCTGCCGCCTGTTACGGAGGATTACCGCTCTTTTGTTGAAAAAAAAGAATACTTCGATCTGAAGCGGCTTTTTCCCGCAGAGCAGCCTCTGCATCTTGAGATCGGCTGCGGCAAAGGGCAGTTTGCCTGCGAAGCGGCGAAACGGCATCCGGAATACAACTTTCTCGCGGTGGAGGTGAACCGCAACGTACTGGCGGACGCCTGCAGCAAGGCGGAGGCTCTCGGTCTTGACAATCTGCTCTTTCTGCATTGCGGGGCAGAGGTTCTGCTCAGATATCTGCGGCCCGCTTCCGTTTCAAAAATATATCTGAATTTTTCCTGCCCCTTCCCCAAACACGCCTACGAGAACAGAAGACTGACGAATCTCCGCTTCCTTACGATCTATCGGGAGCTGCTGAACGAGACGGGCGAGATCGTACAAAAAACGGATAACGCCGATTTTTTTGCGTATTCGCTTTCACAGTACAGCCTTGCGGGCTGCATCCTCTCGGATATCACCTTTGATCTTCACGCCCTGTCAGAAGCGGAAAACATCGTTACGGAGTATGAGCAAAAATTCTCGTCGATGGGCATGCCCATCTATCGCGTGCGCGCGCGTTTTCCCGGCGAAAAAGAGACGCTGCTCGTCGACCTGAGACGGCAGAACGAGGTCTTCTGGCTGCGCACGGCGCTCCCCGATACAAAAACCGTTCTGAAAGCGCATCCGGATCTCGTTGCCGCGACGGCCGAAGCCGCTTCTTTTATGGAACGCGCGGCTCCGCTGATCGCCTCTGTTTTTCCGGAGTACGGCCCGCTCGGGGGGCGGATCGTCTCTCCCCTGACCGATGTACCCGCTATGGGGGAGGCGCTGGGCAGACTGGCTCCGCGACGTATACCCGGGCGGATCATGCTCAAGCAGGATAACGCGCTGCCCGTCGCGGGGTCCGTAAAAGCAAGGGGCGGGATCTACGAGGTGCTGCGGTTCGCGGTAACGCTCGCGGTAAAGACCGGTCTGCTCCCGTCCGAAAATGACGATCCGCTCAGGCTGCGTTCATCCGAAGCGAAAAAAATGTTTTCGGCCTACAGCGTACACGTTGGATCCACGGGGAATCTGGGGCTTTCGATCGGTTCCGTTGCGGCCGGGCTCGGTTTCAATGCCGTTGTGCACATGTCCGCCGACGCGAAACAGTGGAAAAAAGACCTGCTTGTCAGTCGCGGCGCGCGTGTGATCGAATACGGCGGCGACTACGCCGGCGCGGTCGCTTCCGGCAGGCGGGAGGCAGAGGCTGACCCGTACGCGTATTTTGTCGACGACGAATCCTCCCTTCTTCTGTTCGCCGGGTACGCCCTTGCGGGGGATGAGCTGCGGGGGCAGCTGTGCGCCGCGGGGAATACGGTCGATGGGGAACATCCTCTTTTTGTGTATCTGCCCTGCGGCGTCGGCGGCGCGCCGGGCGGCGTGACGTTCGGCCTCAAACAGGTCTTCGGCGACAGCGTCTCCTGCTTTTTTGCGGAACCGACGGCGGCGCCCTGCATGCTGCTCGGTGTGCTCACAGACAGGTATCACGCCGTTTCGGTGCAGGAGATCGGTCTTTCGGGGAAGACGCAGGCAGACGGTCTTGCGGTCTGCCGCTGCTCTTCGCTTGCCGGGAAATGCGCTCAAGGACTCGTAAGCGGCTTCGCAACGCTGCGGGATACGCGCCTGAACGCGTTTGCGAGGCTGCTCTATGATACCGAGGGGGTCTTTATCGAGCCGAGCGCCGCCGCGGCGTTCTATCCGCTGCTGCGGCTGTTTGCTTCCGAAGAGGGGCAGACGTATCTTTCGTCCCGTTTCGCGCCTCAGGCGCTCGAACGCGCCGTACACGTCGTATGGGCTACAGGCGGTTCGCTTGTGCCGGGGGCGGAGCGCGAGTCTGTTCTGGGTCAGGCGTAGAATACGGGATCCATCGGTCCCGCGCCGCGGCGCGGGACGCTTCTGTTTTTTTTCGGACTCAAAAACGTTGCTGCATATTTCCGTCTCCGTCCTCATAGAATGTAGCGAAATGAAAACGAAAAGGAATGGAGGCTGTAAAAGGCATGCAAGACGCAAATCTCTACCGGGATATCGCGCTCAGAACAGGGGGCGATATCTATATCGGTGTGGTGGGCCCCGTAAGGACAGGCAAATCTACGTTTATCAAAAAGTTTTTTGAAACGCTGGTGATCCCGCACACGCCTGCGGATTTTGCGCGGGAACGGATGATCGACGAGCTTCCGCAGTCTTCCGGCGGGCGCACGATCATGACGACGGAGCCGAAATTCATTCCCGAAAAGGCCGTGCGCCTTTCGCTGGACGGACAGGCGAATCTGAGCGTGCGGCTGGTAGACTGCGTGGGCTATATCGTACCGTCGTCTCTCGGCTACATTGAAAACGATGCGCCGAGAATGGTGAAAACGCCGTGGTTCGCGGAGGAGATCCCGTTTAACATGGCCGCCGAGATCGGAACGAAAAAGGTGATCACGGAGCATGCCACGATCGGTCTGGTGATCACAACGGACGGCTCCATCAGCGATATCCCGCGCGAGGAGTATGAAGAGGCTGAGGAGCGCGTGATCGGGCAGCTGCAGGAGCTGAACAAACCTTTTATCGTGCTTCTCAACTGTATGCAGCCGCAAAGCGAGGCCTCGGCGGCGCTGGCGCAGGAGATGTCCCGCAAATACGGCGTGCCCGTGCTGCCGGTGAACTGTCTCAGGCTCGATGAGGAGCAGATCCGCTCGATCCTCTCCGCGGTGCTTTATGAGTTTCCGCTAAAAAAGATCGAGATCCGTCTGCCCGGATGGTTCTCGGGGCTCAGGGACGGAGACGATCTGCGAAGCGCGGTGCTGGGGGCCGCGGCCGGGGCGGCGAAGACCGCGACGCGCGTGCGGGATCTCGGCGCGGTATGCGACGCTTTGGGGCAGGTAGCGTCCGTAGAGGGCGTTACAGGCAGAGAGGTGGAGCTTGGCAGCGGTCAGGCGAAGCTCAGGGTAGAGATCGATCCGGCTGTGTTCTACCGCATGCTCAGTGAGATCACAGGGCTTGCGATCGAAAGCGACGTAACGCTGCTGGAGGCTGTTCGAACGCTCTCACGGGTGCGCGAAAAATACGGCAGGATCGCCGCGGCGCTCGAACAGGTAAACGCCACAGGCTACGGCATCGTGATGCCGCAGGTGGACGAACTGACGCTCGAGGAACCGGAGATCGTGCGGCAGGGCAGCCGCTACGGCGTAAAGCTCAAGGCCAGCGCCCCTTCGATCCATATGCTGCGGGCTGATATCAAGACCGAAGTCGCCCCAATCGTCGGCAGCGAAAAACAGAGCGAGGATCTGGTAAAATACCTGCTCGACGGCTTCCGTGAAGATCCCTCCAAGCTCTGGGAGTCGAACATATTCGGAAAGTCGCTGGACGATCTTGTGAAAGAAGGGCTTCGCGCCAAACTCCTCCATATGCCAAACGAGGCGAGAATGAAGCTGCAGCAGACGCTGGAACGCGTGATCAATGAGGGCTGTAACGGTCTGATCTGCATCATTATCTGAGAAAAAAAAGGTCCCCGCGGGGAGGGCGCAGGCCGCCTCTGCCCTGAGGGGATTCTTTCTTTACAGATATTGCTGATATTCCTTTACCGCGATCGCGTCGCACCGTTCGTTTTCGGGGTGGCCCGCGTGGCCTTTGATCCATGTAAAGCGGACTTTGTGCAGCCCCAGCAGCCGATCCAGCTCCAGCCACAGATCGGGGTTGAGTACGGCTTTGCCGTCGCTTTTTTTCCAGCCGCGCTGTTTCCATGCCGGCAGCCACCCGCGGCAGATCGCGTCGCATACGTATTTTGAATCGCTTACGACCTCGACCTCGCAGGGACGGCGCAGCGCCTTGAGCCCTTCGATCACGGCCGTGAGCTCCATTCTGTTGTTCGTGGCGGTCCTCTGACCGCCGCTGAGCGTTTTTTCGTGTTCGCCCGCGCGCAGGATCGCGCACCAGCCGCCCGGACCGGGGTTACCGGAACAGGCGCCGTCCGTGAAAATCGTTACCTTATCCGTTTTCAGCAGCTCCTTTGCCGATCTGTTTTGAACAGTATAGCACGTTTTCCAAAAAATACAAGCGTTCGTGTGTAATTCTTTTCGTTGCGGGCACAATAGAAAAGACAGTGAATCGGGAAGGAGCATATAGAAAAATGAAGGGTGTTGTGATCTGCGGCGCTGACGACGGCCGTTTGCGCCCGCTGACTGAAACAAGAGCAAAAGCGCTGCTGCCTGTGTGCGGCGAGCCGCTGCTCGGCAGGATCCTGCGCGGCCTGACGGATGCCGGCGCGCGGGATATCCGGCTGTGTGTCGGCGGCGGCGCCGGCGATATCGCGGCGTTCTGCGATAAGATCGCCGCGAAGGCGGAGATCCGTCTTTCCGAAGCGAATAAGCGCCTCGGAGACGCCGGCGGCGTACGGTTCTGTCTGCCGCAGAGCGGCGAGCCGGTCTGCGCGGTGAACGCCGACGTGTGCACGGCGGCCGATCTTGCCGCCGTCTTGCGTTATCATATGCGTTCCGGCGCAGTATGCACCGTGCTCGCGGCCGAAACGGAGGAACCGGACCCTGCGTACGCCGTATCGGTGGATGAAAGGCTTTGCCTGACCGGGGCGGGGAAAGGCAGCGCGTTCGCGCGTTTCGAACGCCGGTTCGAGACGGCGGGCGTATTCGTCCTCTCGCCTCAGGCGCTTGCGATGATCCCGCCCGACGCGCCGTATGATCTGAACGCGGATCTGCTTCCGGCTCTGATCGCGCAGGGGGAAGACGTGCGGTGCTTTCCCCTCAGGGGCGGTTTCGTGCGGATCGCGTCCCCCGCGCAGTATCTGGAAGCCCAGAAGCTGCTGCTGCGGGACGCGGACCGTTCCGGCGAAGGCTGGCGGTATTACGGCGAAGATCATACCGACGGAGCGGGAAACGTTTTTTCGGCGCCCTGTCTCGTCGGCGAGACCGCGCGTTTCGGCGGCGGCTGCCGCATCGGTCCGAACGCCGTGATCGGCAGGGGCTGCCGCATCGGCGCCCAAAGCGAACTGCGGGAATGCGCCGTCGGAGCCGAGGTAAGGATCGGCGCGAACTCGGAGCTTGAAGGCGCCGTCGCTGACGATCGCGTCCTCGTCGGCGACAACTGTGTGATGGAGCCGGGGTCCGTCGCCGCGTACGGCGTTCAGATCGGCAGCTTTGCCCGCGTAGCGGCAGGGGTGCGCGTCTGGCCCGGCAGAAGGATACAGCCGCAGACGGTCGTCACAAGGGACGTTGGGTTTGATACGCCTCAGTCGCTCGGTCTGGATTCGTTCGGCGTTTCCGGCAAGGCGTACGCGCAGATCTCTCCGGCGGACGCCGCCAGGATCGGTCAGGCGGTCGCGAGCGCCGGCGGCATGCGCAGGATCGGCGTGGGCGGGGACGGCAGCGCTGTTTCGCAGGTATACCGCGATCTATGCTCCGCCGGCGTTCGCTCCTGCGGGGTGATCTGCTACGACTTTGAAGAGATGTTCCGGGCGCAGGCGTTTTTTTACGCGGCTTACTGTTCTCTGGACGCGTTCATTTATATCGAAAACCGCGATTCCACAGCCGTTTTCTCATTTTTCGGGAGAAACGGCGGTCCGTTCTGCGAGGAAGCGGCAAAGAAGATCGACAGCAACTTTCGGTTCTCCGCTTTTACGCTCGCGCAGCCGGAGCAGACGGGGGAGAGCTTTCATATGCGTCTGCTCGGCGCTGCGTACCTTGCGGCGCTCAGACGCGAGCTTGGCGGCAGAACGGCGCCGGGGGTCGGCTTTGTGTGCGAGAACCCCGCGATGGACCGCGTTTTCAGAGATCTCAGGGAAGCGGGAAACGTTCCGGAGGGAGACGGCCTGCAGTTTTTGTTCAACGGGGCGGGCACGGATTTTTACTGCATGCAGGGAGAGCGTTTTTATTCCGCCGACAGGATCCGCGCCGCGTTCTGCAGGCTGCGTTTTGCCGACGGCAAAGACGTGCTGGCGCCGGAGGACGCTTCCGTTCGGCTGGAACCGCTCGCCGAACGCTTCGGCAGAAAGGTGACGCGTCTTTACGAAAGCGCCGCGCCGCGCGACCCGGGCGCAAACGAAATGCTCGAGAACCTGTGGAATTTTGACGCGGTATATCTGAGCGTGCGCCTGCTGGCTTATCTGGCAAAGAACGGCGGGGAGATCGAAAGGCTTCTGGGGGAGGAAAAAGCCTTCAGCGTAAGACGCAAGATCATTGAATCCGAGCTGCCTCCCTCCCGCATCCGCGGGCAGTTTGAAGCGCTCGGCGCGAAAAAGCGGGGCCCCGGAGACGTATATTACCGTATCCCCGTCTCGCGGGGCGAAGCGCGCATCCGGCAGATGGGCGAAAGCGGCAGGCTGCGCCTGCTGGTCGAAGCGGCCGATCTTGAAACGGCAAAAGAGATCGCGGCCTTTGTCGACGCAAAAATTCAGAAGGTCAATATTGACAATCGCCGAAATAAATAGTAATATAAAGTGATAGTATCTGTCTTTCAGAGAACGGAACGCGCTTGAGTCCGGTCCGCTCATAGATATATGCCGATGGATATATTACAGATCATTTTTGAAAGGAAAAATGCGGCATGGGGCTGAACGCGCCGGTCCCGAAAGCCGCAGGTGCAACGAAAACAGCATGCAGGAGAATACCGGTAAGCAGATCAGAAAAACCGGCAGAAAGCCCTCTGCCAAAAAAACAGCGCAGCCGGCGGAAAAGAAACCGCCGGAGAAGAAAGCCGTACCGGCGGCAAAGAAAAACAAATCCGCCAGAAACACACAGGCGGCCGAGCCGGCCGCCGTTCAGCCGGAGAAGGAGCAGGCGGCCGAAAAAAAGACCCGTGCGCCCAAAAAGAGAACGGCGGCCGCCAGAAAGCCTGCCCCGCAGCCGAACGCGCCCGCGCCGGCGGCTAAGGCCGGCGCGCCGGGCAAAAAAAAGACCGGCCGGAGCGCCGGCGCCGTAAACCGCAAAAAGCTCGGCAGCCTCAGCCGCTACGGTTCCGTTTCGCCCGACGAGCTCTTTTTTGAAGAAGGCGTCAAGATCACCTTCCTTGGCGGCATCAATGAGATCGGCAAAAACCTGACGGTCTTTGAATTCCGCGGCGAGATGGTGATCCTCGACTGCGGCATGACCTTCCCGGATGCGGATATGCCCGGCATCGATTACGTTCTGCCCGATATGAGCTTTATCGAACGCAACGCGGACCGGATCAGGGCCGTATTCATCACGCACGGCCATGAAGACCACATCGGCGGGCTGCCGTATCTGCTCAAGATCGCCAATATCCCGATCTACGCATCCTGTCTTACGATGGGGCTCATCGAAGGCAAGCTGCGCGAGCACAGGCTGCTGCGTTCGGCGAAGCTGCACGTGATCAAGCCCGGCGACGTGGTGAACGTAGGGGAGTTTTCATTTGAAGCGATCCATGTAAACCACTCCATCCCCGATTCTCTCGGATACGCGATCCGCTGCGAAGCGGGGGTGATCGTGCACACGGGCGACTACAAGATCGACAATACCCCGATCGACGGGGGCGTGATCGACCTCGGCCGTTTCGCGCAGCTCGGCAGCGAGGGCGTTCTTGCGCTGATGCAGGATTCCACGAACGCGGAACGGGCGGGCTATACGCCCAGCGAGCGCAAGGTCGGCGAGACGCTCGATTCTCTCTTTGCCCGCGCCGGCAAAAAGCGCATCATCGTCGCCTCCTTCGCCTCCAATATACATCGCATCCAGCAGATCATAGACGCTTCTCAGCGGCACGGCAGAAAGGTCTTTCTCTCAGGCAGAAGCCTTGAGAACGTAACGGCCGTCAGCAGGCAGCTCGGCTTTCTGAATATTCCCGACGAAGTGCTTCTGCCGCTCGACCGGCTTCGCCAGTACCGCGACGAGGATGTGGTGCTGGTCACCACCGGCAGCCAGGGCGAGCCGATGAGCGCGCTCGCGAGAATGGCGGTAGGGGATCACAGAAAGGTCTCGGTCGGCGACAACGACTATGTGATCATTTCCGCAACGCCTATCCCCGGCAACGAAAAGACCGTGGCCCATACCATCAACGAACTGATGAAGCTGGGCGCGGAGGTCATCTATGAAAAAAGCCTTGGGATCCACGTTTCCGGCCACGCGGCGCAGGAGGAGCTCAAGCTGATGATGAACCTCGTAAAACCGCGTTATTTTATTCCCGTGCACGGCGAGCAGAAGCATATGCGCCGACACGCGTCGCTCGCGAAGAGCGTCGGCATCCCGGAGGAGAACATCGCGGTGCCGGAGCTCGGCAGCGTTTTCTCCGTCTCTGAAGACGGCGTTACCCGTCTTCAGAACGTAACGGCCGGCAGGGTGTTCGTAGACAGCTCCGGCGTGAACGACGTGGGGCTGTCGGTGCTCGGCGACCGCAAAAGGCTTTCGACCGACGGCGTTGTGATCATCACTGCCGTGGCGGACGCTTACTCCGGCAGGCTCAGCGTGCCGCTCGACGTGCAGTCAAAGGGCTTTGTGTTCGGAGACAACGCGAAGGAGCTGATAAAGCTCATCGAGAAAGCCTGCGACCGGGTGCTCGATTCCGTCGCCGGCAGCGCGTCGTTCGACGCCCCCGCGCTGCAGAATAAGCTCAAAGAAGCCGCGCAGAAGGTCGTGTTCGACCGTACGCGCCGCTCGCCCGTGATCATTGTAAGCGTGTTCGCGGTTTAAGCGGGCTTTCAGCCCCTTATTGTATTCTGGTGGGAGAGGAGGATCGAAATGCGATTCGGATATGTGATCCGCAACAACCCGTTTTCCATCGGCGCGGTCCTGCTTGCCGCGGCGATCGGCGTAGTGCTGCTGTTCAGCGAACCGCTGGCGGGTGTGATCTCGCTGATGATTGTGGCGGCGTTCGCCGCGTTTCAGATCCGCTGGTATCTGAATCTGCTGGCCCGGAAAAAAGAACAGGTCCGCGTGCTCAGCCGTTCTCTGCTGCAGGACGAAGCCGCGGCGGAGGCCGTTTCCGCTTTTCCGCTCGCGACCGTTCTGGTGGAAAAAAACGGCGATATCATCTGGTACAACGGGCAGTTTGAGCGTGTGCTCGCCGATTTTTCCGATCTCAAGCGGGGCAACGTGAACGCGCTGTTTCCGTTCAGCGACCGGGTAGGCACACCCGAAGCGGAGCACTTCGACGCGAGCGGCTCAACCATGCGCTTTACCGTGTATCCGGCCGCGCAGGAGGGCGGACGTTACGCGCTCTATTTTGTGGACGACACAGCGCTCAAGAATATCCGTACGCGCTATGAGATGAGCCGTCCCGTTGTGCTGCTGGTGAATGTGGATTCGCTCGAGCAGGCGGAGGATATGATGCCGCATGAGTCGTACTACGGACTGAATTCCGACATCGACCGCATGATCACAAAATGGTTCGTCGAAAACAAATGCGTGTTCCGCAAATTCGCGGACGGCAGGTTTTTTGCCGTGACGGAGAGCGCGAATCTTGATAAGATGATCGAGAACCGTTTCGGCATCGTGGATAAGGTCCGCTCCGCGCACTTCGGTGAGGATGAGTATGAGATCACGCTCAGCATCGGCGTGGGGCAGTCTGAGGATCTGCGCGAAAGCGAAGACTGCGCCCGCGAGGCGCTCGATATGGCGCGCGGCCGCGGCGGCGATCAGGTCGCCGTGAAAAACGGAGATTCCTACGAATTTTTCGGCGGCATCAGCTCGGGCAAGGAAAAGCGCGGCAAGGTGAAATCCCGCGCCTTCGCCGCTGCGCTCGACGAATATATCTCCAACGCCGGAAACGTGCTGGTGATGGGGCATTCCTACAGCGATTTCGACTGTATCGGCGCAGGCGCCGGTATCGTCGCGATCGCGCGCGCAAAGGGCAGAAACGTACACGTTATCGTGGATAAAAAACGGTCCATGGCGCTCTCACTGATCGCGATGCTCGAAAACGGCGCCGGCGCGATCAGCTTTATCCCGCCCGAGCGGGCGGCGGAGCACGTGAACGCCGATACGCTTCTGGTGATCGTGGATACCATGCGGCAGAAGCTTGTGGAAGCCCCGGGGCTTCTTTCGCTCGGGCTTCGCACCGTGATCATCGACCATCACCGCATGGCGGTGGATCACATTGAGGGCAACACCTTCGAATTCCTTGAGCCGTACGCCTCCTCCGCCTGCGAAATGGTGACGGAGCTTGTGCAGTATTCCCCCTCAAAACCGAAGCTCTCGCCGACCCTCGCGCAGGCGCTTCTGGCCGGCATCATGCTCGATACCAAGGATTTTACGCTGCGCGTCGGCGTTCGCACCTTTGACGCGGCTTCGTTCCTGCGCGGCTGCAAGGCGGATACCGTCGCGGTGCGCGAGCTCTTCGCCGGTACGGCGGAGGATAACATTCAGGTCAACAACATTGTGAACGCGGCGGTCTATTACGACCGGTACGCGATCTCCATCTCGAACATCAAGAGCGTGAACGCGCGGCTGATCTGCTCCAGGGCGGCGGATGAGCTGCTCAGCATCGAAAAGATAGACGCGTCGTTCGTGATCTCGGGCTTTGAGGGCGGCGTGAACATTTCGGCCCGCTCTCTGGGGCGCATCAACGTACAGGTGATCATGGAACGGCTCGGCGGCGGCGGGCATCATTCCATGGCGGCGGCGCAGCTGCCCGATACAACGCCGGAAGAGGCGATGCACGTGCTGCGCGAGACGGTGGATGCATATCTGAAAGAAATCGCCTGACGGGCGGGGAGGTATAAATATGAAAGTGATCCTCAGACAGGATGTAAAAGATCTCGGCAAAAAAGGGGAGCTTGTCAGCGTTTCGGACGGTTACGGCAAGAATTACCTGATCCCGAGAAAGCTGGCGGTGATCGCGGACGCCGCCGCGATGAATGAACTGAAGACCCGCGAGGCGGCGCAGCAGCACCGGCTCAAGGTGGAACGTGAGACCGCCATGCACAACGCGGAGATCCTGAGAGACAAAACCGTAAAGGTCACAGCGAACGCCGGTGCGAACGGCAAGCTGTTCGGTTCCGTTACTTCCAAGGAGATCGCCGCGAAGATCAAAGAGACCTACGGCGTTGAACTGGACCGCAAAAAGATCACGGTGGAAGATATCCGCGCCTTCGGCACCTATCCGTTCACCGTAAAGATCTACGCCGGCATACAGATCACGATGTACGTGATGGTCGGCGAATAAAACGGAAGGAGCGGCGCCGTTCAAAAAACGGCGGGGCAGCGCGCGATGGACGCACAGAAAAGCGGGAACATAGACAGCAAGATCTATTCGTTTGAGGCAGAGCAGGCCGTGCTGGGGAGCATCCTGATCCATCCGGAGGTCTTTTCCACGGTCGCGATGTCCGTGCATACCGAATATTTTTATCATGAGCAGCACAGGGCGATCTTTGAGATCATGCAGTATCTCGACGCCTCCGCCGGCGCCGTGGATCTGCTGATGGTGCTGGAGCTGCTCAGGGGCAAGAATCTTTTCGGCGGAGACGACGGCGCAAAGCAGTATCTGCTTCAGCTGTCGGAATCCGTTCCCTCTACCGAAAACCTTGAAAAATACTGCGCGATCCTGCGCGACAAGTATTATATACGCACGCTGGTCGGGATCTCTCACGAGATCATCGACCTTGCGGAGAATTCCGACAGCGACGCGGATACGCTGCTCGATCAGGCGGAGTCGAAGATCTACGCGATCCGGCAGGGGCGCTCCGTTCAGGGGCCCTCGCGCCTGAGCGAGATCATATCAACGGTTTACGATACCCTGAACAAGCTGAATTCCGAAGACCGCGATCAGTACAAAGGGCTTGAGACCGGTTTCGCCGATTTTGATCGCATGTGTACCGGCCTGAACAAATCGGACCTTGTTCTGATCGGCGCGAGACCCGCCATGGGCAAGACAAGCTTTGCGCTGAACATGGCGCGCAACGTCGCCTTCCGGCTCAAACAGCGCGGGCAGGATCAGAAGATCCTCTTCTTTTCGCTTGAAATGAGCAAGGAACAGCTGGCGCAGCGCGTCATCGCGACCGAAGCGCTGATCCCGAGCCAGAAGATGCGCACGGGTGAGCTTACGCCCGAGGAGTGGGATTCCCTCGCCTCCGCCTGTCTGGAGCTCGTTGATTTTCAGCTCTATTTTGACGACACAGCCAACATCACCGTGCCTGAAATGAAGGCGCGCACCCGCCGTCTGAAAAACGTGGCGGCAGTCTTTATCGATTATCTGCAGCTGATGACCTCCCCAAAAAAGACCGATAACCGCGTGCAGGAGGTCTCGGATATCACCCGGAATCTCAAGCTTATGGCAAAGGATCTGATGATCCCGGTCGTTGTCTGCGCGCAGCTTTCCCGCGGCACCGAAGGCAGAGGCTCGTCGCATAAGCCCCAGCTCTCGGATCTGCGCGAATCCGGCTCCATTGAACAGGACGCCGATATCGTGCTCATGCTCTACCGGCCCGATTATTATAAGACCGAACAGAAAGAGGATGAGAACGCCGGCGAGCCCGATCAGATCCAGGTGAACACCGCGGAGCTGCTCGTCCAGAAAAACCGTCACGGCCCCACCGGCGTGATCAAGCTCGCCTGGAACGCGCAGTATACCATGTATACCGGCATCGATACGCAGCATGGACCCGGCTGATAAGATCGCGCGCGCGATCCGCGAGTATAAAATGTTTGCCCCGGGAGAAGACGTGCTCGTCGGTTTTTCAGGCGGCGCGGATTCGGTCTGCTGCCTGCATTATCTGCATGAACACGCGGGGGAGCTGGGCGTTGCCGTGCGGGCGGTGCACGTGCACCACGGTATCCGCGGCGCCGAGGCGGACGCGGACGCCGCGTTCGCCCGGGCGTTTTGCGAAACGCGGGGGATCCCCTTTGCCGTTCGCTGCGCCGACGTCCCCGGCGAGGCCGCGGCGGCCGGTGAGAGCACCGAAGCCTGCGCGCGGCGTCTTCGCTACGCGATCTTTGAGTCCGAGGGGGCGGATAAGACCGTAACGGCGCACACCGCGAGCGACGCGGTAGAAACGCTGCTCATCAATCTCTCCCGCGGGGCCGGGCTTCGCGGCCTGTGCTCGATCCCGCCCGTCAGGGGGCGGATTGTCCGTCCGCTGATCGATCTGACGAGAGAGGAAACGGAGCGCTACTGCGCAGAGAACGGCCTTGCCTACGTGACCGACAGCACCAACGCCTCAGAGCTGTACGCGCGCAACCGCATCCGCCTGCAGGCGATCCCGGCGCTCAGAGCCGCATATCCCGCGTTTGAGAAAAACGCGCTGCGCTGCATCGGTATCCTGCGGGAGGACGCCGCCTATCTCGACAGCCTTTCAGACGGCTTATTCGAACGCGCTTATAACGCGAAAACGGCCGCGCTTGCCGCGCAGCCGCTGGCGGGGGCGCCTGCGCCGCTGCTAAGGCGCGTGATCGGGCGTTTTCTGTCCGAGGCCGGCGGCGCCGAGTTTGAGGAAAAGCATCTTCGTCTGCTCGGGAGCCATCTCTTTGACGACGCGCCCTTTTCCGTTACCCTGCCCGGCGGCAAACGCGCCGTCGCAGCGCAGGGCGTCTGCCGCTTTGCTCCGGCGCAGGCGGAACAGCCGGCGCCGTCCCCCGTGCGGCGGAAAAAGGGGGAGAGCGGCGCGGTAGCTTTCGGTCCCTTCGTGCTGGAGCTGCGGTATCTGCCTGCCGGCGACCCCGCTCTGGCCGGCGTACCGGCAGGTTCGCTTGTGGACGCGGACAAAACGGGAGAGACCGTTTTCATCCGAGGCCGGCAGGCGGGCGACACGGTAACGCTGATCCACCGCGGCTGTTCAAAGTCGCTCAAAAAACTCTACAACGAACGCGGGTACGCCGCCGGTCTGCGCGCGTCTCTGCCGGTGCTGGCGGATGAGGGCGGCGTGATCTTTGCGGCGGCATGCGGCGCGCACGCCGCCCGCCTGCCGGACGCGGATACGAAAAACGTGCTGATGATCCGTTTTTTCGATCCCGAGCGTCTTTTAAGCAATACCGATCCCGCGGATTGCCAATTACAGTAAGGAGAAAACCGTCATGCATCAAGACATCGAACGCATTCTTTTTTCAGAGGAGCTTCTCGCCGACACCGTAAAAAAACTCGGCGCCGCGATCAGCGCCGATTACAAAGACCGGAACCTGCTTCTGGTCAGCATCCTCAAGGGCTCCGTTGTGTTTATGAGCGACCTGATGCGCAGCATCACCGTTCCGTGCAAGATCGACTTTATGGCGGTCTCAACTTACGGCAGCAAAACGAAATCCTCCGGCACCGTGCGGATCCTCAAAGACCTTGACCGGGATATCCGCGGCTGCGACGTGCTGATCGTGGAGGATATCCTGGACAGCGGTATGACCCTGAATTATCTCATGGATCTGCTTTACGGGCGCGAACCGAATTCCATTCGGATCTGCACGCTGTTCGACAAACCGGAACGCAGAAGCGTTGATATCTACGCCGATTACAGCGGGCTGCAGGTGCCGGATGAATTCATTGTCGGCTACGGCCTCGATTACGACGAGTTATACCGCAATCTGCCCTACGTCGGCATTCTCAAACGCTCGGTCTACGAAACGGAAGAGCAGTAACCGTACACAGCGCTTCAAACGCATATTACAGAAAGGATCGGAGCGGCGCATAACGGCGCGCCCTTCCGGAATCAGACGTCACATGAACGAAAAAAGCAAAAGAATCGGTCAGTTCCTCCCGTTCCTCCTCCTTCCTCTGGTGATGATCCTTTTTATCTGGTTCTTTTATCAGAACGGCACGAACGAGAAAAAGACGACGTATTATGAGATCGTACAGATGTTCCGTTCCGACGAGATCGGGAAATACGAGCTGAATCTCAGCAGCGGGGTTCTGACCTACGCCACCCGCAAGGAGCCCAACCGGGAACGGAAATACACCGTGCCGAGCGTCACCCTCTTTTACGAAGACGTGCACGCGTACGTCATGGATTACAACGAAAAACATCCCGACGGTCAGGTCGAGTTCAACTATAAAGCGGGAACCTCCAATTCGCTGCTGGTGAGTCTGCTGCCCACCATCGCGACGATCGGCGTGCTGGTGGCGCTGAGCATCTTTATGATGCGCCGCATGAACCAGAGCATCATGGGCGAATCGAACCGCAGCCTCAGCTTCGGCAAGGCTCGCATCAAAACGCTGAAGGATGGGCAGAACAAGGTTACGTTTCGGGACGTCGCCGGCGCGGATGAAGAGAAGGAAGAGCTGCAGGAGATCGTGGATTTCCTGAAAAACCCGCAGCGCTACCGCGACCTCGGCGCAAGGATCCCCAAGGGCGTTTTGCTCGTCGGCCCTCCCGGCACCGGTAAAACGCTGCTCGCGAAAGCGGTCGCGGGCGAGGCGGACGCGCCCTTCCTTTCGATCTCAGGCTCAGACTTTCTTGAGATGTACGTGGGCGTCGGCGCCTCCCGTGTGCGCGATCTCTTCGATCAGGCGAAGAAGAACGCCCCCGCGATCATTTTCATCGACGAGATCGACGCCGTCGGCCCTCACCGCGGCGCGGGCATGGGCGGCGGTCACGACGAAAGGGAGCAGACCCTCAACCAGATGCTCGTCGAGATGGACGGCTTCGTTGAAAACGAGGGCGTGATCGTGCTCGCCGCCACCAACCGTCCCGATATCCTGGATCCTGCGCTCCTTCGTCCCGGCCGATTCGACCGTCAGGTGACGGTCGGCTACCCCGATATCAGGGGCAGAGAAGAGATCCTGCGGGTGCACGCACGCAATAAATCCCTTGCGCCCGACGTTTCTCTGGCTGAGATCGCAAAGGCCACGGTCGGCTTTACGGGCGCGGACCTTGAGAACCTGCTCAACGAAGCAGCGCTCCTTGCCGCCCGCAGAAATCTGCGCGCGATCACGAAGGCGGAGATCGAAGAGGCCACCATCAAGGTGGTGATGGGTACCGAAAAGCGTTCCCACAAGATCTCTGACCATGAAAAACAGCTCACGGCCTATCATGAAGCGGGGCACGCGATCGCGACCTACTTCCAGCCGGGGCAGGATCCCGTGCATCAGGTCTCCATCATCCCGCGCGGCATGGCGGGCGGGTATACCATGTCTGTGCCGCAGGAGGATAAGCTCTACCGTTCACGCAGAAAGATGACCGAAGAGCTTGTGATCCTGCTCGGCGGACGCCTGGCGGAGAAGATCGTTTTCGCGGATATCACAACGGGCGCGTCGAACGACATTGAGCGCGCCTCCGAGATCGCGCGGAATATGGTCACAAAGTACGGCATGAGCGATTCTCTCGGTCCCATCACCTTCGGCTCGGGGCACGACGAGGTCTTCCTCGGCAAGGATTACGGCACCGTCCGCAATTATTCCGAGGAGATCGCGATGGAAATCGACAAAGAGGTCAACCGCCTGATCATGGAAGCGTATAACCGCTGCGAGGAGCTGTTGAACGAGCACCGCGACAAACTGGACGCGCTCGCCGCCTACCTTGTTCGCTTTGAAAAGATCGACGGCGACGACTTCGTTCGTCTGATGGAGGGAACTCTTATCCCCGACGCGCCGGCTGCGCAGTAAAAAGAACAATGGATCAGTTTTTCGGAAGGGAAGTTATTGAAAAATGAAACGTGTGATCGTTCAAACCGCCGCCATTGCGGCTGTATTGGCAATGCTTACGGCCATTCTCGGCGCGTGCGCCGCAAAAAAAACGGAAACGGATGCAACCGCCGTTCCAGGCGCATCCGAAAAAGCGGTTGACAGCAACACGCAGCAGGACGCTGCGATCGGGACGACGGACGCTGAGACCGCACTGAAAAAAGCGCAGGAGCTTGCCGCGAAGTATCGTGAGAATGAGAATCCGATCGCTGTCATCATCATGGAAAACGGCGATCCCATCGTGATGGAGCTTTATGAAAAAACTGCGCCGCAGACGGTGAAGAACTTTATTTCGCTTGCGGATTCCGGCTTTTACGACGGTCTTACCTTCCACCGCATCGATCCTGATTTTATGATCCAGGGCGGCGACCCCGACGGCAACGGGACCGGCGGCCCCGGGTATGAGATCTTCGGCGAATTCACGAAAAACGGCTTTCAGAACGATCTGAGCCACGAGCGCGGCGTCGTCTCCATGGCGCGCCGCACGCCCCCGAATACGGCCGGTTCGCAGTTCTTTATCTGTGTAAAGGACAGCGCCTTCCTTGACGGCAATTACGCCGCCTTCGGCAGAGTGCTCGAGGGGATGGAAACGGTGGACGCGATCGCGAACGCCGAAGCAAACGGCGAAACGCCTGTGTCCCCGCGTGTGATGCAGCTTGTCAGGATCGCCGAGCAGGGCGAACTCCATAAAGGCTGATCGGGTATGTGAAAAGAGAGCGGTCGGGAACTGCCGCTCTCTTTTTTTGAAAGCTGCTTTTTGCTTAAAAAAGTGCTTGACAAATCCTGCTTCTGTGTGTATAATAACAGAGCAGTTTGGGACAAGGGCCATTAGCTCAGTTGGTTAGAGCAACCGACTCATAATCGGTTGGTGCGGGGTTCAAGTCCCTGATGGCCCACCATATACATAGGGGTATAGCTCAGTTGGTAGAGCAGCGGTCTCCAAAACCGCGTGCCGAGGGTTCAAGTCCTTCTGCCCCTGCCATAAAAGAA
>CADBOC010000203.1 GCA_902796175.1 Oscillospiraceae bacterium
CGGCACGTCGGGGACGACGTGCCCTACGGAGTAAGGGAGCCGCCGTGCGGCTTGGGAAACGCCCTGCGCATGGCGGCGCTCCCGGCACGTCGGGGACGACGTGCCCTACGGAGTAAGGGAGCCGCCGTGCGGCTTGGGGAACGCTCTGCGCATGGCGGCGCTCTCAAGCGCCTCACGGAACGTCTCTCCAAATTCCGGAATTGGCGGGCTGAACGAGCAAACGAGTCAGAAGTTAACAGTTAGAAATGAGAAATGAGAAATGTCGGAAAACGCTTCGCGTTTTGATTTTATAAAATGGGTACGGGCGAAGCCCGTCTTTCACTTCTCACTTCTCACTTCTCATTTCTCACTTGATCAAAATCGACGCGCCCCTAACGGTTGACCGTTCGGGGCGCGTCGTTTACGCAAGGGGCCTGAAGCAAAAGCCCCTTACTGTTTTTTATTTTTTGAAGAACGAGACCACCACGTATACGATCAGGTGCACGATCTCGGCGATGCGCTCATAGACCGTGGTCCCGTGGCGTCTGCCGCACAGGGGGCAGACGTGGACCGACTGACCGGCGTCCTCTTCCGCCGGTACAGGGCTGATGACAAGGTCCTCATCCGAAAGCTCCGCCGTGCAGTTCCGGTCGGCATAGTGCCGGCCGCAGAGCTCGCAGTCGAAGTGGGCCTTTACGCCCGCCTCGGTCGCGGTGGCGGGGATCTCGCCCACGTAGACAGGCCTGTGGGCGGCCGGGATCACCGTGGAAGCGACGGAGATCTCCGTTTCGCCCGCCTCATCCGCGAAGCATTTGCCGCAGACGGCGCAGCGCCGGTATTCGATGCTGCCGTTGCCCGTGGTGTTGGGGCAGCCCGCCTCCTTCGCGGGGACAAGGATCAGGGTGTGACTGCCGATGGCGGGGATCACGAGCGTATCGACCGCGTTTTTCTCCGCGTCAAAGTCTTTGCCGCAGACGGCGCAGTGATAGTGGGCGATCACGCCCGCCTCTTCGCACTTCGCGGGGACCTCGGCGATCAGACTGCCGTAGGCGTGGCCCGCGGCCGGGACGTTCAGATCCGTAAGGAGATTATGCTCCGCGTCAAAGTCTTTGCCGCAGACGGCGCAGTGATAATGATCCGCCGTGCCGGCTTCTTCGCACTTCGCGGGCGTGCCGGCGATCAGCTCGCCGTAAATGTGGCCCGCCGCCGGAATGACAAGATCCGCAGCGGGATTCTTTTCCGCGTCAAAATCCTTGCCGCAGGCGGCGCAGTGATAGTGGGCGATCACGCCGGCCTCTTCGCATTTCGCGGGGACCTCGGCGATCAGTTCGCCCCAGGTGTGGCCTGCCGCCGGGATGCTGAGATCCGAAACCGGGTTCTTTTCCGCGTCGAAGTCTTTGCCGCAGGCGGCGCAGTGATAATGGGCGATCGCGCCGGCCTCTTCGCATTTCGCCGGGACCTCGGCGATCAGCTCGCCGTAGCTGTGGCCTGCCGCCGGGACCGTGAGATCGTTGACCGGGTTCTTCTCCGCGTCAAAGTCTTTGCCGCAATCGGCGCAGTGATAATGGGCGATCACGCCGGCCTCTTCGCATTTCGCCGGGACCCCGGCGATCAGCGCGCCGTAGGCGTGGCCCTTTGCCGGGATGCTGAGATCCGAAACAGGGTTTTTCTCCGCGTCAAAGTCTTTGCCGCAGACGGCGCAGGTATAGTGGGCAATCACACCCGCGTCTTCGCACGTCGCGGGTACTTCGGCGATCAGCTCGCCGTACGTATGGCCCGCCTGATAGGCGGCGAGCCCGGCCGTGCCGGCGGCGTCCGCGAAATCACTGCCGCAGACGGCGCAGTGCCAGTAGGCGACGTGGCCGGGGGCGAGGCAGGCGGGCGCGTCGGCGGGCACTTCCGTCAGAACGTGGCCGCCGAAGCCGCCGTATTGCGTATTGCAGACCTCGCAGACCTTTTTGTGCTGACAGTCAGCCGTACCGCCGGTGTGCGCCGTCAGCGAATAGACGGCCTGATAGGTCGCGGGGCCGGTCGCCGGAACGATCGCGGAGTTCCACGCGCCGACGTAATGCCCTTCGGCCGTCGGGGCCTTGGCGGGAACGGCGGGCGGCGTGGGCGTATCGCCGTGGGATACCGTCTGCGATTTGAGGACCTGGCCGCTCTCGTTGAGGAAGGTGACCGTATAGGTGTTGCGCGTCCAGCCCGCGTAGAGCGTTTTGTTCTCGGTCGGGTAGTAGGTGCTGCCGTTGACCTTATACCCGGGCGAGCAGGCCTCGTCCGTATACCAGCCCGTGAAGGTATAGCCCTCGCGGGTGGGTACGGGCAGCTCCATGCTGCCGGAGGTCCAGTTCGCGTAGAGATTGACGGTACCGTTGTTCTCGGCCGTCAGGTTGTTGACGTTTTGCTTATCCCCGTATACGACGGCGCCTGTCGCGGAGGTCGCCCAGCCGTTGAAATCGGAGCGTACCGCAGTGGTCTGATCCGTCGAAGCGCCGTCCATGAATTTCAGCGTGACGCTGTATTCGCGGAAGAAGCCGACGGCGGGCAGGTCCTTCGCCGTATCGTAGACCATCGGCAGCGGATCCATGCTGCCGTAATTCATGCCGTTGCGGTTGAATACGATCGAATAGGTGTGCGGCGTCCAGCTCAGGTTGAAGGTCGTGGTGTTGGAAATATCCGTCACGTCCGTCAGACTCTGGGTGACGGTCATCGTATCCGTGGGCGCGGAGGTGCCGCACCAGATCAGGGTATTCGGCGTCATCTTGCGGTTCGCGTCGTTCTCAGCGTACCAGTCGCCGATGGTGTAGCCTGTGCGGGCGGGATTGGGCGCGGTAAAGCCCGCGCCGTAGTTGCCGTCAAAGTAGGCGTTCGTGCCGCTCGGCGCGTCCACAAACTTCAGATGGAACACGAACCGGTCGCGGTACCAGTTGAGGATCGGATAATAATACGTGGTCGCGCCGATCTTCACGCCCCAGGTGTTTTTGCAGTAGTTGCCGGAGAAGCCGGAGGAGGCTTTCAGATCGCTGTCGCCGATCGAATTGCCCTGGATCGTTCCCATGGCGACGCCGTTGTAATAATACACGTTGTTGCCGACGTTGCCGCCGTAGGAGATGATGGCGAAGGGTCTGTCTCCGGTCACCTGCCCCGCGTTATAGGAATTGGTGATGTAATAGGGCGTACGGCCGTCCTTGATCTTGCCGATCAGACCGCCGTCGTCCCGGCCGCCGGAGACGGAGCCCCAGTTGACGCAGTCCGTCATGTTCGGGTTGTCGTTGGAGCTGCCGCTCTTGTCGCTGGTCTGCCCGGCGATGCCGCCGTGGGCGCCGTTGTTGTTGTTGTTATACGTGCCGATCGCGCCGGCGTTGAAGCAGCGGCGGATGTAGGAGTGGTGATAGGTGCGCCCGAGAATGCCGCCGGCGTCGTTGTAGGCGTTGACCGCGCCGATGTTCCAGCACTGCTCGATGGTGGGCTCCGATTCGTTGCCGTAGCCGTAAATGCCGCCCGCGCAGTCGCTGGTGGCCGTGACTGCGCCGCTGTTGCCGCAGTCGTAGAATTCATGGTTCGCGTTCTGTCCGTAGCCGAAGATACCGCCGACGGAGTTTTTGCCCGTAACGGTTCCGGAGTTGCAGCAGTTATAGAACTTCTGCACGTCGTCTTCCACGTCGCCGCAGATGCCGCCGGCGTTGTCGTTGTCGCAGCGCACGTTTCCGTAGTTTTTGTTGTTGCGCCATACGCCCGAGCCGATGTTGCTGCCCAGGATGCCGCCTGCGTCCTCTTTGCCGTAGACGTCGCCGCGGTTGACGTTATTCTCGAAGATATGCGCCCCGTCGGTATCCGTCATGCCGGCGATGCCGCCCGCGACCTTCGCTCTGGATTCGATGTAACCGGTGTTGGAGCAGCCGGTGACGGTCATTTTATTATCATTGCTCTTGGAGCCGAAGTACCCGAAGATACCGCCGGCGCAGGCGTCGGTGGATACCTTGCCGGTGTTGGAGCAGTTCACAAAGTAGGATTCGTCGTCCTCGATCCAGCCCGCGATGCCGCCGGCGTCGGAGTAGCCGGCGTAGATCTCGCCGGTGTTGGAGCAGTCCGTGGCTTGAACGCGTCCCTTGGAGTGACCGACCATACCGGCGGCGCGATCGTTATCCGCATAGATCCTGGCGCCGTTGGAGCAG
Source organism: Oscillospiraceae bacterium (assembly GCA_902796175.1). GTDB lineage: Bacteria > Bacillota > Clostridia > Oscillospirales > Acutalibacteraceae > RUG806. The sequence continues at coordinate 4,155 of CADBOC010000203.1, forward strand.
TTCGTGAGTTTAAGCGTTTCGTTCGCGCCGTATTCGCCCACAAGGCCGCCCACATAGTTGTAGCCGTATACGGTACCGCTCTGAACGTGCACGTTTTCAAAGGTGAGGTTCCCCTCGCCGTAGCCGACCACCGCGGCGAAGCCGTTCTTTTTGTTGCCGTTGTCGTTGTCGTCGATGAACACGTTCGTGAACGTCACGTTTTTGAACGTGGCGTTGCTCGCGGAGCGGAAGAGCCCCACGCGGTGATCGCTGTTGTGCATCTGGAAATTGGCGATCGTGTGGCCCTGCCCGTCGAAGGTCCCCTGGAAATAATTGTCGCGGCTATAATAGACGTTTTTGCCGCCGCTGATGTTGCCGAAATCGATGCCGTTCAGGTCGATATCGACGTCGAGGTACACCGTCTGCCCGGAATAGGACGTGCCTGTGCCGGCATTGTTGATAAACTGCGCCAGGCCCTTCGCGCTGGTGATGTGGTTGCCGGAAAAGCCGCTGCCGTCCCACGTGCCGTCCCACACGTCCGCGGCCATTGCCTCAGGCAGCGCGACGAAGGGCAGCGCCCCGGCGATCAGCAGCGCCGAGAGCAGAACGCAGAAGAGCTTTTTCAGGTTTTTGGTCATGATCGTTTACTCCTTTCGCAACGTTTGGGATCCGTTCATGCGTCCGTTGTCCTCTTTATCATATCATTTCAGAATGAAGATTACAAGAACTTTTTATGAGCAGCTTGAAAAATACACGGTCTGCGATATAATATGACAGGTATCGCCGCGTATCATGCAATTCGCCGACGAATTTCGACCGTTCACAACATTCCGGTTGCCATACCGCCGGTTTTGCGCTATAGTAACAGAGGAAAGCGAACAATTCACGGGAGGGATACTTCGGCATGGTAAAAATCGCGATCTGTGAGGATGAGGCCGTTCAGGCTGAGGCGCTGCGGCGCGACGCCGCCTCTTACTTTCTGAACAACGGGATAGAGGCGTCGTTCGAGGTATACCCGGACGGGCAGGCGCTGCTGAGCGCGGAGACGGAATGGGATCTGCTCTTTCTCGACTGCCTTCTGCCGGACGGCAGCGGCGTGGAGTTTGCCCGCAGGGTAAAAACGCGGCTGCCCGGCGCCGACCTGATCTTTCTTTCCGCCTACCCCGAATACCTGTTCGATTCATACAGCGTGAGTCCCTTCCGCTTTCTGCTCAAGCCCGTCTCCGCCGAAAAGCTGGGCGAGGTGCTGGGCGCGCTGCTGGAGCACCGCAGCCGCAGCAGACCCGTATTCGTGATGACGGATCTGAGCATCCCGATGGACAGCGTTGCCTGCGTTTTCGCGTCGGGCAACAACATCTCCGTTGTGACGGAGGATACCGTCTACGCCTCACGCAAGCCGCTCTCGGCCTTTTCGAAGGAGCTCTCGCCCGCCCTGTTTATCCGCCTGAACCGCAACTGCATCATAAACATCCGCTTTGTGGCGGGCCACCGCGACAACGTCGTGCAGATGACCGACGGCAGGGAGTTCCGGGTGAGCCGGCGGATGAAATCCGCCTTTCTGCGCTTTTATATCCGCTATCTCAAAAGCCGGGAAATCCGGTAAGCGGGGGCCGCCCCCGCCGTTCAGCAAGAAAGCGGCTGCGCCGCAGCGCAGAGCGCTTTCGTATTCGCCATCGCCGTTGCCCGAAGGGCAAAATCGGCGGGCGTTACAATCTTTTTATTTGA
>CADBOC010000204.1 GCA_902796175.1 Oscillospiraceae bacterium
CCGCGCGCGGGAAAGTATTGCTTCAGATGCTCGATCTCAACCAGCTTTTTCTGTTCACTCACCGTCGGCGGCTCCCTTCTCGTATTCTTCCTTCTGTCTGAGCCAGCAGTGCGCGTAATGCGTGTCGCTGAGGACCGTCTCGGGCGGCTTTTCGCTCAGACAGATCTTCATGCACCGATCGCAGCGCGGAGCGAACGGACAGCCCTTCGGCGGGTTCATCAGGTCGACCGGCTGTCCCTCGATCGGCACAAGGCGCTCCACCTTCTCGGCGCCGAGCTGCGGGATCGATTTGATCAGCCCCTTTGTGTACTCGTGACCGGGCTGATAAAAGATCTCGTCCGTCGTGCCGTATTCCACGATGTTGCCGGCGTACATTACGGCGATCTTCTCGCACATGCTCGCCACGACCCCAAGGTCGTGCGTGATCATGATGATGCTCATGCCGAGCTTTTTTCTGAGCTCCTGCATCAGCTCCAGGATCTGGGCCTGGATCGTCACGTCGAGAGCCGTCGTCGGCTCGTCCGCGATCAGGAGCTTGGGCTCGTAGGCGAGGGCGATGGCGATCATCACCCGCTGCCGCATACCGCCCGAAAGCTCATGCGGATACTGCTTCAGGCGTTTTTCGGGCTCGTTGATACCGACAAGCTCCAGAAGCTCCTTTGCTCTGGCGCGCCGTTCGGCCTTCGTCTGGTCTGTATGGAGCTTCAGCACCTCTTCGATCTGATTGCCGACCGTATAAACGGGGTTCAGGCTCGTCATCGGGTCCTGAAAAATGATGGAGACCTCGTTGCCCCGCATCTTCCGAAAGTCCTTTTCCTTCATCTGATCGACCTGATGGCCGTTGAAACGGATGGTACCGCCGATCAGCCTGCCGGGGAAGGCGGTAAGCCCCATGATGGAGTAGGCGGTAACGGATTTGCCGGAGCCGGATTCGCCGACGATGCCGAGCACCTCCCCCTCCTCCATCGAAAAGGATACGCCGTTGAGCGCCTTCACCTCCCCCGCGGGGGTAAAAAACGAAAGCCGCTCGTCTTTGATTTCCAGTAGTTTCTCTTTCACGGTATCCGTCTCCTCAGTTCTTGAGTTTCGGGTCGAACGCGTCGCGAAGCCCGTCGCCGAACAGGTTAAACACAAGGATCGTAACGCTGATCATGATCGCCGGGAAAAGCAGCAGGTGCGGGAAGGTGTTCATGCCCTTTACGGCGTCGGTCGCAAGAGAGCCCAGAGAGGGCATCGGCGCCGCGACGCCGAGACCGAGAAAGCTCAGATAACTCTCCGTAAAAATGGCGGAGGGGATCTGAAGCGTTGTGGTAACGATCAGCGTGCCGATGCAGTTCGTCAGCAGGTGTCGGCGGATGATCAGCCCTTTTTTCGCGCCCATCGCGCGCGCGGCGGTCACGTATTCGGATTCTTTGAGGACCAGCACCTGCGACCGCGTGATACGCGCCATGCCGACCCAGTAGAGCAGCACGAATACGATAAAGATGGCGATCAGATTCGGCCCTACGGTCTGCATCCACCGAAAGCCGTCGACCGTCGCAAGATTTTTGAGCGGATCGCGCAGCACCATCGCAAGGATGATGATCAGCAGAATATCCGGGATGGTATACAGAATATCGGTAACGCGCATCATCACGTTGTCGACCCAGCCCCCGGCAAAGCCGGCGATCGCGCCGTAGGTCGAACCGACGAGCAGTACCAGAGCCGCGCATACCAGACCGACGGTAAGGCTGATGCGCGTGCCCATCATCAGGCGCACAGCGAAATCGCGGCCGAGCTTATCGGTACCGCAGATATGCGGGAACACCTTCTCACCCGCCTCTACGCGGCTGAGCTCCTGCTCGCTGAATGTGAACGGCGCAAGATTCTCGCTGCCGCGGATCTGCTGCTCGTAGCTGTACGGCCAGAAGGCAGGCAGAATGTAGGCAAAAACAACGATCACGAGGATGACCGCCATGCTGACGACCGCGACCCGGTTGCGGAACAGACGGCGAAGACCGTCCTTCCAAAAGCTGACGCTGTCGCGCATGACGACAAGGCTTTCTTTTTCCTCCGGAGTCGCGGGCATGAAGGCCTCCGGATCGATATGAAGGCTGATCGGGAATTTCTTCATCGTCGGCTCTCCTTATTTCAGATTGATGCGGGGGTCAATGACCTTGTAAAGGATATCCACGATCACGTTCGCCGTGATGATCAGCGTGGCGAGGATGATCGTAGTGCCCATCACCATGGTATAGTCGCGGTTGACGATGGATGAGACGAATTCCCTGCCAAGACCCGGGATCGTAAAGATCTTTTCCACAACGAAAGACCCGGTCATCAGCCCCGCGAGCATCGGCCCCACGTAGGTGACGACAGGCAGAATGGCGTTGCGCAGCGCGTGCTTAAAGATCATTTTGAAATTGGAAAGGCCCTTCGCCTTCGCGGTGCGGATGTAATCCTGACCCATCACGTCGAGCAGACTCGAACGCATCAGGCGCGTGATATAAGCCGTAGGATAGATCGCGAGAGCCGTTACGGGCATGATGTAAGAAGCGAGCGTGTTGAGCCCCACCGTCGGCAGAAGATTCAGCTTGCTGCCGAGAAGATACAGCAGAAGCACGCTGCTGATAAAGCTTGGGATCGCGATCCCGCAGGTCGCGAAAACGATGATCGCGCTGTCCCAGAATTTGCCCCGGTTGTACGCGGACAAGCACCCCAGCGGGATGCCGAGCAGCAGCGATATGACCACCGCGATCCCGGCAAGCCTTGCCGAGACCGGGAACTTGGAAAAGATGATGTCGGAAACCGTTCGTCCCCGCTGCCGCAGGCTGACGCCCATATCGCCGCGGACAAAATCGCCCATATACGTCAGGTACCGCTGAAACAGCGGCTTATCCAGTCCGTATTTCGCCGCCAGCGCGGCCTGCGCCTCGGCGCTGATGGATTTTTCCGCCACGAACGGGCCGCCGGGCACCAGATTCATAAGAAAGAATGTCAGAGTGGCTACGATAAAGATGCTCAGGATCCCCATTGCCACCCGCTTGACGATGTATTTTGCCATTTTCAGCGCCTCCGATCCCCAGACATGCGCGCCGCGCCGGGCGCGTTACCCTTCGCCGCCGATTCTCTGAGAAGAACGGTACAAAGCGACAGTTTACAGACAAATTATAACATTCCGGGTTCGAAAAATAAAGTTTTGTAACATTTTTGTAATGTTCGGAGTTCCACGGATGGATTCCGGCTCTTCGGCTCCCCTGCCCCGGCAAAACCGGACCGCCCCGCAAAAAAGACGGGCCGTCCGAACGAACGCGTCCGGACAGCCTGTCGTGTTTTCGGTTTTTACGCTGCCGCCGCGCGCAAAGCCCATTGCGTAAGACAGCGCGGAGCGGCCGGGCGGGGATCAGATCACATCAGCGAGCGGAAGATCGCCTTGATCTCTTCTACGGAGACGTCTCTCGGGTTGCCGGGGCGGCAGGCGTCGTTGAACGCGTCGTTCGCCAGCGCGTCGAGATCCTCCTCCTTCACGATACCCTTCAGGGAGGTGACGATGCCGACGTCTTCGCTGAGCTGCTTTACGGCGTTCACGGCGGCGGCGCGGTATTCCTCCTGCGTCATGGCGTCCACGCCCGGCACGCCCATCACGCGGGCGATCTCACGGTACTTCTCGCCGGTGGCGGGGGCGTTGAACTCCATCACGGCGGGCAGCAAAATGGCGCAGGCCTTGCCGTGGGGGGTATCGTAGTAAGCGCTCAGGGTGTGGGCCATGGAGTGATCGACGCCGAGACCGACGTTCGAAAAGCCCATACCGGCGACGTACTGGCCGAGCGCCATGCCCTCGCGGCCGCAGGCCTCGTTCTTTACGGCGGCGCGCAGCGAACGGGCGATGATCTCGATGGCCTTGATGTGGAACATATCCGAAAGCTCCCACGCGCCCTTGGTGATATAGCCTTCGATGGCGTGGGTGAGGGCGTCCATGCCGGTGGCGGCGGTAAGACCGGCGGGCATGGAGCTCATCATATCGGGATCGACGACGGCGACGACGGGAATATCGTGCGCGTCCACGCAGACGA
>CADBOC010000205.1 GCA_902796175.1 Oscillospiraceae bacterium
CTTCCGCCAGAAGCTGGTGGACGGCTGGCAGACCGAGATGCCCGATTTCTGGCTGCCCGGCGGCGACGTGTGGCTGACCCGCCGCGAAGAGAGCGCCGTCACCATCCAGTTTGAGGGCAGAGTGGAGGATTGGTGGGACAACGGCCACCATCAGGTAGAGATCAAGGACGGCTTCGTCGTAAAGGCGATCCCGCACGATATGTTCGTAGCCGGCAAAGACGGCCGGGGCGTGAGCGTGCTGCGCCTTTGGAAGGCGGAGGCGCCCGGCCTTGATATGGATCTCTTCGCGAAGGGCCTGTACCTGAAAGCGACCGAGCAGAACGCCATGGCCGAGACCATTTCGAAGGTCCTTTACCCCGCGGACGATCACCCCGAGGGCAAGAGCCTGCGTCTGCGCCAGCAGTACTTCCTCGTCTCCGCCTCGGTGCAGGATATCATCCACAATCACCTGCACCACGGCGGCACGCTTGAAAATCTGCCCGAAAAGGTCGCGATCCACATCAACGACACGCACCCCACGCTGGCGATCCCGGAGCTGATGCGCATTCTGCTCGACGAATGCGGCTACGGCTGGGACGACGCCTGGCGCATCGTCACCTCGACCTTTGCCTATACGAACCACACCGTGATGGCGGAGGCACTCGAAAAATGGAGCGAGGAGCTGATGCAGCGTCTGCTGCCCCGCATCTACCAGATCATCAAGGAGATCGACAACCGCCTGCGCGCCTTTGTGTGGGAGAACACGCACGACGCGGCTTTCGTGGAGCGCACCGCCGTGATCTCCGGCGGCGCGGTCAGAATGGCGAATCTCTGCGTCGCCGCCTGCCACAGCGTGAACGGCGTTTCGGCGCTGCATTCTCAGATTCTCAAGGATTCCGTCTTCCACGATTTTTACCGGCTTACGCCAGATAAATTCACGAACGTCACGAACGGCATCGCGCACCGACGCTGGCTCTGTCAGGCGAACCCGGGCCTGACGCGCCTGCTCGCCGACCGCATCGGCCCCGCCTTCATCAAGGACGCCTCCGCCCTTTCTGATTTCGCGGCTTTTAAGGACGACCCCGAGGTGCTCGCCGCCATGCGCGAGGTAAAGCGCAAAAACAAGGAGCGCTTCGCCTCTCACATCCGCGCGGCCGCTGGCGTAACGCTGGATCCCGATTCGATCTTCGACGTGCAGGTAAAGCGCCTGCACGAGTACAAACGGCAGGAAATGAACGCCCTTGCCATTCTCACCCGCTATCTTGAGATCAAGAACGATCCGAACGGCGACTATTTGCCCCACACCTATATCTTTGGCGCGAAGGCGGCCCCGAGCTACTATATCGCTAAGAAGATCATCAGCTTCATCTGCGCCCTTTCGCGCATGATCGAGGCGGATCCCGCCGTGCGCGATCTGATGAAGGTCTGCTTTGTGGAGGATTACTGCGTCACCGCGGCGGAGCTGCTGATGCCCGCCGCCGATATCAGCCAGCAGATCTCCCTTGCCGGGACCGAAGCGAGCGGCACCGGCAACATGAAGCTGATGATCAACGGCGCCGTCACCCTCGGCACCATGGACGGCGCGAACATCGAGATCTGTGAGCGCGTGGGCGAAGAGAATATGATCATCTTCGGTATGCGCACGCCGGAGGTGGAAGCCCTGAAAGCCCAGGGTTACGACCCCATGCGTTATTATATGAACAACGCCGAGCTCAAGGCGACGATCGATTTCATCAACGCCCACTCCTTCAACGGGAAGAGCTTTCCCGAGATCGGCGAGACCATCAAGCACCACGATCCGTATATGGTGCTGGCGGATTACGCGGATTATCGGCTGGCGCTGCAGCGGGCGGAAGCCTATTACAGACAGCCCGACGTTTTTACGCGCATGTCGCTGATGAACGTCGCGGGCGCGGGTTTCTTCTCCGCAGACCGCGCGATCGCGGATTACGCGAGGGAGATCTGGCACACGAAGGGCGTGAAGTAAGATGGATACCGCCTTCAACGCGGAAAAAACGGAACACTGCTCCGTTACGGGGGCGCTGGCCGCAGGGGAGACCCTGCGGCTGCGCCTTGTCGTGCCCCGCTCCTTCGGCGTGTCGGCGTGTACGCTTCTGCTGACGCCGGACGGCGAAGAGACGCGGAGCCTGCCTTTTTCGTGGGAGAGTACGAACGGCACGGACGAGTGGTGGGGCGTATCGATCACACCGCCCGCCGGGCTTTATTTTTATCATTTCTCATTCGAGACCTCCTGGGGCGTTACGGTCCTGCACCGGCAGCCCGGCTCATTTTCAGCCGGGGTGGATGGCGACGAGCGCTGGCAGCTTACGGTCTACCCGCCCGAAAGCCGTACGCCGGAGGGGATCAGGGGCGGGATCCTGTATCAGATCTTCCCGGACCGCTTTTTTAACAGCGGCGAACAGAAGACGGGCGTGCCCGCGGACCGGCGCATGCACACAGATCAGACCGATCTGCCCGATTACCGCCCCGATTCTGAGGGCTGTTATCGGAACGATGATTACTTCGGCGGGGATCTGGCGGGGATCAGAGAGAAGCTGCCCTATCTCAAAAGCCTCGGCGTGACGGCTCTGTATCTGAATCCCATCGCGGAGGCGCACTCCAACCACCGGTACAACACGGCGGATTATAAAAAAGTGGATCCTCTGCTCGGCGGTGAGGCCGATTTCAAAGACCTGTGCGCCGCGGCGCACAGGCTCAGCATTCGCGTGCTGATCGACGGCGTATATTCCCATACGGGCGACGACAGCGTTTATTTCAACAAGTACGGCCGCTACCCCTCTTTGGGGGCTTACCAGAGCGACGCTTCTCCCTACCGTTCCTGGTACACCTTCGGTGAAACGCGGGATGAGTACGCCTGCTGGTGGAACATCGATACGCTGCCGGAGGTAAACGAGAACGACCCCGGTTTTACGGAATTCATCACCGGGGAAGAAGGCGTGATCGCCCGCTGGCTTTCCCTCGGCGCGGACGGCGTTCGTCTCGACGTGGCGGATGAGCTGCCGGACGCCTTTCTGGACCGCGTGCGCGCGGCCGTAAAGCGCGGGGACGAAGAGAGGTGGCTTATCGGCGAGGTGTGGGAGGACGCGTCCAATAAGATCAGCCACGGCGGCCGCCGTCGCTATTTTGACGGCAGACAGCTCGACGGGGTGATGAATTATCCGTTCCGGGACGCCGTTCTGCGCCTGACGCTGACGGGGGACGCGCCGGGCTTTATGTACGCGGTGCTGAGCGTCGTGCGACACTATCCGCCGCAGAACCTGCACGTCGGCATGAACCTGCTCGGCACCCACGATACGCCGCGGCTGCTGACCGTGCTCGCGGGCTACGACGCGGAGCGTCTCTCCCGCGAAGCCGCCGCCGCCATCACCTATACCCCCGAAGCTCTTTCGCGCGCAAAGCGGCTGCTGCGCTTCGCCGTTACGGTCAATTACTTTCTGCCCGGCGTTCCCTCGATCTACTACGGGGACGAAGCGGGCATGACGGGCGGCAGGGATCCGCTCAACCGCGCCTTTTTCCCGTGGGGGCGCGAGGACGCCGCGCTGGTCGATTTTTACCGGCGGCTCGGGAGCCTGCGTCTCTCTCAGCCCGTTCTGAAAAGCGGCGGCTTTTATCCGCTGTCTGCCGCGCTCGGCTGCGCCGCGTTCCTGCGTTACGAGCCGGGGCTGCCCCGCGTCGCGGTGATCGCGAACCGCAATCCCGAACCGATCCACTATGTGCTCAACGCCGATATGCGCGGTATGGCCTGCGCCATGGGCGGCGAACGCACGCCGGAGGGCGTGTGGGTACCCGCGGAAACGGCGGCGGTTCTGACCGACGCGTAAAACAGTGAAAATGAAAGGAAGCCGGTAAACGTTCCGGTGTTTTCGGATCAAAAAAGCGCCGCCGGGAAGAGGACCGTTCTTCCCGGCGGCGCTGTATTTCAATGGTGTCGCGCTGCGCTACCAGCACTTTTTACAGGCTCTGCACCCCGCTTCGAGGGCGTCGTCGACCGTCATGGTGCTGTAATGCTTCATGCCCGAGCAGGAGGGATAGCTGTGGTAGATCCCGTTGCGGCTGACGTAGACCTCTATCGCGCTGCGTACCGGCGCCTCGGTCGCCGGGGCCGCCGCTGTCGTCGGGGCCGCCGTCGTCGGGGCCGCCGTCGTCGGGGCCGCGGTCGTCGGGGCCGCGGTCGTCGGGGCCGCGGTCGTCGGCGCGGGCTGCTCCGCCCCCGTTCCGCCCGTCAGGCCGGAGCGGTCGACCTCTTGCTTGGAATCGGCCCCGGCGAAAGCCGGATCTGTTCCCGGGGGCATTGCCCTTTCGTTGAGCCCCGCAGCCGATCCGGGCTCCGAAGACGCGTATGCGGCATTGCCTTCACCCGTCTCTCTGTCATCGGGGAAGTCTGCCGCGGCGTCGTTCTTTGCCTGCCGGTAGCCGTTTTCATAGCCCGTTGCGAGCGCGTTTTCTTTTACGGCCGCGATCTCGCCCGCGGCGCGGCGGCTGACGTATGCGGGGGAGTTGAAGAGAACGACGGAGGCGACGAGCAAAATGCCCAGCAGCATACAGAGTCGCTTGAAGGTGAACAGCTTTTTCATGTCAAGTTGCTCCTTACAGTCCGTAATAGGCAGCGAGTTGTTTCGCGTCTTCATCCGTGAAGGCGCGGCGGAAGAGGATGAGATCGTCGA
>CADBOC010000206.1 GCA_902796175.1 Oscillospiraceae bacterium
GTCAGGTCCTTCGATACGGAGGCGATCACGCCGTTTACAAAATCCGCGCCGAGGAGCTTTTCGGCCATGCAGAGATATTCGTAATCCTCTATGCCGTTCGTGACCGCTTCAAGCCGCAGGCTCGATACGGGCCCGTCCACGCCGACCGCGCGGCCCGGGTAGAGGAGCGAGCCGTCGCCGAAGGTATCGGGGCCCGTCCAGGGCGTGGTCCAGGCGCTGGCCCAGGGGCCGCCGGGGGCGTCGCACCAGTATACGGTGTTCCAGTACAGAAAGCCCGTTACGTTCTGCTGCTTCTGCTGCCAGAAGAGCAGGCGGTGCTTGATTCCGTCCTGCTGTACGAACAGGTTGCAGTAATCCGTCGTCGGCGCGGGGCCGCAGCAGACGTACCACCAGACCCGGTCGCCCAGCGCCTGTCTGGCCGCGGCGCGCTCCGGAAAGCCGTCGTTGTCGAAGATGACGCTTTCGGGGCAGAGAATGCTGCTCTTGCCGGACTGCAGATCGATGCCGTAGGTCTTTTCGCCGCCGATCTCGATCTCGTTGGTGTAGAAGGGCGTTACCATGTTGTAGCCCGGGAAGAGCGACGAAAGCCGCTGGGCGATCGCGTTGTAGCGGGCGTAGGCCTCCTCATCCGACGGCTCGTCGATGGGGTAGAAGTAGCCCTTGCGCATCCACTCCGGGTTTTCGGAGAGCTTGCCGTAATACGCCCTGACCGTCTCGTCAGAGGCGTAGGGGATGCAGAAGGTGGTGCAGCGCGGGTCGTTCATATAGCGTTCAGCCTCGTCGCTCAGGATGTCTACGGGCAGGCCGTAGGCCGAGATCTTGTGCTGCAGCAGGAATTCGTAATAATCCTTATAAAGCTGATCCGCTTTTTCGGAATCCGCCGCCACGCCGTGCTCGCGGGCGATCTCGCCCTTTGAAAGCCCCATCGCGGTCTCCATGGAGGGCGTTTCCGGCAGCGCGAAATCCCAGACGTGGGCGGTGAGGGTCAGCTTCAGGTTCTCGAATTTGCTGTCCGGCGCGTAGGGGTTCGTCAGGGTCAGCTCGGCGACGTAGTCGCCGGGCGCGGTATCCGGGGCGGTCTTCACACCGATGAAGAAGACGTAGTTCGTCGCCGCCTCCATGTCGAAGGCCTTCTCCTGATCGAAGGGGATCAGCGCGTCGGGGCGGACGCCGTCCACGGTGCTGCCGGTGGTTTTGATATAATGCTCTTCGCAGACGATCGGCGTGAGCGTGTCGCCGGCCTCGTTTTTGAAATCCGATACGGTGAAGCGCATATTGATGCGCCGGGAGCGGAGCTGGAGCGCGAGCTGGCAGTACTCGCTCTCGTTTTTCGCGAGATACAGGGTGTGCGACGCCTTTTTTTCGAGAGCCGAGGTGCGCAGGATCTTGGCCGTGGGCTCGTAAAAGCTCCAGGAGGGCACCGAAAGCAGGTGCTCGTGGCAGCCGCGCAGCAAAAGCGACGCGGGGTCGAGATCGCGGAGCTTCTGTCCCCCGCCGGAGGCGGCGAAGATCAGGATCGCCGACAGATAGGCGGTGAGTCTTCGGAAGAACAGCGCGACCCTGGAAAACGCAAACATAAAGAGGTCTCCTTTCCGTTTTGAGGTTGCCGCTAACATCATAGGAGAATTTTATCTTTCTGTCAACGGTTTTGTGCAAAAAACAACGCTTTCGGACAGATGTGTTGTATCAAAAACGGCCGGTTTTGTTACCGGCCGTCGTTTTCCATGAAGATGTCCTCATACTTCACCTGCAGGATCTCTTTGAGCAGGCGGATCTCATCCGGGTACAGATGGCGCTGCGCTACTTCTATTTTCGCGAGCGCGCTGCGCGTGACGTCGCAGCCGCAGGTCTGCAGACGCGCCGCGAGCATTTCCTGCGTAAGCCCGGCCTTTTCACGCAGACGGCGGATATTCCCGCCGATCTGCTTTTCGAAATCACGGTTCATTGGTTCTCTCCGAAACTGGTTTGGAGTTTGATATTCTCCTTGACAATAAGTATAATCATGTGATAAACTACTTTTGCACCTATATAGGTGCAAAAGACAAGGTATAATCTACAAAAAGAAAGGTTGTTGGGTAATGAAAAAAACGGTAAAAGCTGTTTCGGTACTGCTGACGGTCATGCTGATCGCCGCGCTGATCCCGGTGGCGGCGCACGCGGAATCGA
>CADBOC010000207.1 GCA_902796175.1 Oscillospiraceae bacterium
GAACCCCACGACCGAGCTGTTTCTCGGCAAAAACGCCGTATGCGAGATGGAGACCGTGCAGATCCGCGGCGTGGATTCCACCCTGCGCGCCACCAACGCGGCGCTGGAAGCCGGCGCGAAGCTGCAGGTAACGGAGCGCCTGATGACCCACGGCGACCAAAAGGCCCGTTCCGACATGAAGGTGGAATTGAACGGAGACGGCGCCTCCGCCCAGATCGTGAGCCGCTCGGTGGCGAAGGATGCCTCCGAGCAGGTATTCAACCCTTTGGCGGAGGGGAACGCCCGCTGCCGTGCGCACATCCAGTGCGATTCCATCATCATGGATTCCGCCCGCATCCGCTCCATCCCGGGCATCGCCGCGAACCATCCCGAAGCCGAGGTCATCCACGAGGCGGCGATCGGCCGGATCAACTCCGACCAGCTCTTAAAGCTGATGACATTCGGTCTGACGGAGGAAGAGGCGGAGAAGGTCATCATCGAGGGATTCCTGAAATAGACCGCCCCGTCGTATCCCCGCGCCGCGTCTTTACGGCAAAGGGGCGGTGGGAACGGGGTTGAGTGAAGAGTGAAGAGTGAAGAGTGAAGAAGTGTTATGAGCGGCATATAGCCGCTCATAACAAAGGGGGAAATGAAGACTTGTACCTTATGGATTTTCACGCGCACGTTTACCCGGAGGCCATCGCCCTGAAGGCGACCCGCAGCATCTGCGATTTTTACGACCTTGAAAGCGAAAATACAGGCACGCCGGAGGAAAAGCTGGCGCTTGATTCCGAATACGGCATTGCCCGCACGCTGCTGCTGCCGGTGGCGATGAGCGTGAAAAACACGGCGCACTCGAACCGCTTCGTACTTGAGCAGGCGATCAGCCACCCGGAATTCGCGGCCTTCGGCTCCGTGCACGCGGCGGACCCCGCGCTGCTCGATACGGCGGAGGACCTTTTCAGAGCGGGGCATATGGGGATCAAGCTGCACCCCGATATGCAGCAGACGGATATCGACGACGAGCGCCTGCTGCCGCTCTACGATCTTATGCAGGGCCGCTATCCCCTCTACCTGCACGCCGGCGATCCGCGCCATCCCTGGTCGCGGCCGGAGCGCATCAGCCGGATCATGGATCTGTTTCCGCGCCTGACGGTGATCGCGGCGCACCTCGGCTCCTGGAGCATGCAGGAGGAGGCGGAGCCGCTTCTTGCGCACCGGGAGAACTGCCTGGTGGATACCTCCTCCTCCATGTCCTTTATGCCGGTCGAACGGGCCATGCGCTTTATACGCGCCTACGGCGCCGACCGCGTCTTTTTCGGCACCGACTTCCCCGTGGGGGATGTAAAAAAAGAGGTCGAGGCCTTCTCCCGCCTGCCGCTTACGGACGAAGAGCGGGAAAAGATCGCGTACCGGAACATGGAGCGGTTTTTGAGGCAATACGAAAGACCGATCGCGCCTGCGGCGCGAGTGAACAGTGAACAGTGATCAGCGAACAGTTTCGGAAAACGCTTCGCGTTTTGATTTGATACCGGCCCGAACGCCGCTCTCATCTCCAATCTCCAATCTCCAATCTACATTCTCCACTCTCATCTCGAAAGGAAGTGTTCACATGGAACAGACCGCCGAAAACAAGTCCGGGGCCGGGAAGTTCATCGACAAGATCTGGTACGGCACGGGCGCGATCGGGCTGGATCTGAGCTACGGCATGTTCAACGGAAAGCTCAGCATGTACTTAACGGACGTGCTGCGGCTGAAGACCGGCTTTCTGCTGTGGCTGACGCCCCTCGCCCGCATCTGGGACGGCGTGAACGACCCCATGATGGGCAGCATCGTGGACCACACGAACACCAAACGCGGGCGCTACCGCCCGTGGGTGATCGCCGGCGCGTGCATGAACGCCGTGATCCTCTTTCTGCTCTTCTTCAACCCGGGCTTTGGCGCCGAAGAGCCGGGGCTCGGCGTCTACGTTTACATCGCGGTCATGTACATCCTTTGGGGCATGACGAACACCACGGCCGACATCCCCTACTGGAGCATGGTGCCGAGCTTTACCACAGACCCGAAGGAGAGAAGCATTCTGGCTACCGTCGCCCGCACCTTTTCGGGCCTCGGGCAGGGTCTGGTGCAGATCGGCGCGCCGCTGCTGCTCGACGCCCTCGGCGTTAAGGGCACAGACGCCCTCGGCCAGCCGAAGGTGGATTGGACCCAGCGGGGCTACACGGTCACGGCGCTCATCTGCGCCGCGGCGCTGGTCTTCTTCGCGCTGCTCTCCATGTCGCGGGTCAAGGAGACCGTCGCCCCCGCCCCGGCGGAAAAATTCTCATTCAGAAGGATCTTCGACGTACTGCGGTACAACAACCAGCTGCGCGTCTTCATGCTCTTCGCCATGCTCTCGAACGCGGGCTTCTACACCACCTCGGGCGTTGTGGACTACTATTTTTCCGTCGTCGTCGGCGAAAAGAGCGCCCAGAGCGCCTTCAACCTCTTCGGGGCCGTGGGCGCCATCGCGGGCCTCGGCGTGATCCCGGTGATGCTGCGCTTTACCTCGCGCCGCCGCATCTACCAGGGCAGCCTTGCGACCGCCCTCGTCGGTTACGTGCTGATGTTCCTCTCGGGCGGCCTGCTCAAAAACCGCCTGCTGATGAATCTGTGCTACCTGCTGGTGCAGATCGGCACCGCCAGCATGTTTGTTTCGCAGACCGTCTTCCTCGCCGACGTCGTCGACTACGGCGAGGTGATCATGGGCAGCCGCGCCGAGAGCGTCACCTTCTCCATGAAGGGATTTTTACAGAAGATGGCGTACACGCTGCAGACGATCATTCTCTTCTCCGCCCTCGGGATCGCGAAATACAACGACTGCCCGCGCGACGCCGCCGGCACGGTGATCCCGACCCCGCGGGTCACAACCGCCGTCAATCTGGTGATGTTCGCGGTGCCGCCCGTGTGCTTTCTGCTCTCGCTGCTGGTCTTTTCCACCCGCTTCCGCCTGCACGGCGCGTACATGGAGGATATCACCCGCCGCGTGAGCGAGGCGCGGGAACGCCGCCTCAAAGAGGCGGAGGGGGCGACATGAGCGAAACGGAAAGACGCTTCGGCTTTGACCGCACCGTTTTGAAGCTCATCGCCGTGGCGACCATGCTCTGCGACCACGCCTGCTGCGTGTTCATCACCCAAAGCATGCATCCGCTGCGCGTCGTCGGCAGGCTCGCGTTCCCGATCTTCGCCTACGGCATCGCCGAGGGCGCGGGAAAAACAAAGCACCCGGGCCGCTACTGCGTCCGGCTCTTCGTCTTCGCGCTGATTTCGGAGGTCCCCTTCGATCTCGCGCTCATGGGCCGCCCCTTCGATCCGGACGATCAGAACGTGTTTTTTACGCTCCTGTTCGGGCTTTTGAGCGTACTCGCCCTGCAGGCGCTTGAGAAAAAGGGGAAAGCCTACGCGCTGCTCAGCGTCTTTCCGCTGGCGGCCTCGGTCGCCGCGGCGGAGCTGCTCAAAACGGATTACGCCGGCAGCGGCGTGCTCGCGATCTTCGTTTTCGCCGTGGCGCTGCGTTTTCGCGACAGGCCCGTCGTATACGCCCTGCTCCTGATTTTGGCGGCGGCGGCGCCGTGCGTCTACTATTCAAGCTATTACGGCGGTCTCAGATGGAACCCCTACGAAACGCCTGCCCTCGCCGCCGTGATCCTTCTGCTGATCTATAACGGCGAACGGGGCAAAGTACACCTCAACAAATACTGGTTCTACGTCGTCTACCCCGCCCACCTCCTGCTTTTCGCGGGCATACGGGCGTTCGCGGCGTGGGCGGCGGCACGCTGACGCGCCGCCGCTGAAAAATACCCAACGACGCATCCGCCGGGAGAGAGCAGATCCTTCCCGGCGGTTTTTTGCGATCAGCGCGACAAATCCGGATTTGTCGAGGCAGAGGAATCGTTTTCGGCGAGGCGCGGAGGCCGCCTTCATCGGTAGCGCGGCTGCC
>CADBOC010000208.1 GCA_902796175.1 Oscillospiraceae bacterium
CCTCTCTTCACTCTTCACTCTTCACTCTTCACCCTCCCCCCTCCACCCTCCACTCTCAAAAAGAAAGGAAGTCTGATCTATGAAATGTCCCGGCTGCGGCGGAGATCTCCGCTACGACATCGAGGCCAAACGCATGGTCTGCGGCCACTGTTCGAACCAATACGACCCCTATGAGGTCGGGGGCGGCAAGCTTGGCGCCGCAATGAGCGCCCCGGGGGAGGGCGCCGCCGAAGGCGGCGTCTATCAGACCCGCGTGTACGTCTGTCCGAGCTGCGGCGCGGAGCTGGACGTGACGGACGAGACGGATATCACCGCTGTGTGCCAGTACTGCGGCAGCGGCAACATCATCTACGACCGCATCCGCGATTCGGAATGTCCCGAGCGCATCATTCCGTTCTCCGTTACGAAGGAGGGGTGCAAAAAAGCGTATCTGCGTGCCGCCCGCCGCGCGATCTTGACCCCGAAGGCGCTCAAAGATCCAGCCCGCGTCGATTCCTTCCGGGGGATCTATATGCCGTACTGGTCTTACGACGTGGAACTGGATGAGCCGATCGCCTATGAGACGAAGGCGTACGACAAGACGGCGGGCGATTATAAGTATTATAACGTTAGCGGGTACGATATTCACGTGCAGGCGAAGCTGCGCGGCTTTACGCACGACGCTTCCGGCCAGTTCAACGATGAGATCAGCGAATGCCTCGCCCCCTACCCGCCGGCGGAGGAAAAGCCGTTTGCGCCGGGCTTTTTGAGCGGTTTTTACGCCGAGACGGCCGATATGTACGCGCGGGAGACTCTCTCAGACCGTGCCAGGACGATCGTGGAGGGCGCGATACTCAGCCGTCTTAAGATCCTCGAGCGGCTGAAATCGGCACAGCACGACATAGTTGACCCCGGCAGCGTGCGCGTACCGTCGGAATGCGTACAGACCAAACGCGTGATGTATCCCGTTTGGTTCATGTCTTACCGCAAGAACGACGAACAGATGACCTACGCCACCGTAAACGGCGCCACCGGCAAGGTGGTAGCGGATTTTCCGGTCAGCCTGCGGCGCTTCGGCGTGTTCGCGCTTTTGCTCGCGGCGGTCATCTACGCGCTGATGAACCTCTCCGGGTTTATGGGACGGCCGTTCCAGACCATGGGGCTTACGTTTCTGATGCTCTGCTTTTCCGTTGTTTTCAACTACATGGTATCCGTAAGACCAAAGGCGCGCGAAGAAAAGAAGCGCGCGGTCAGTCCCTCCGGCCGCTATGCCCGGTCCGTGCTCTTCATGGCCGGCGGCTCGATCCTCTTTTTCCTGCTGGCGCTGCTGCTCAACGGCGCTTCCAACGGGATCACGCGTCTGTTCTGTTATCCGGCTCTGGTCGTGCTGCTGGTCTTTCTGATCAAATCCGCGAACGCGAACCTTGAGACAGCAAAGAAAAAATGGGTCGAGGTGCTCAAGCTGATCGGGATGGGCGTATTTGTTTTGTTCATGATTGTCTTTTTCGGCGTGGACGTTCCCAACGGCGCATATTACTTGGTGTCGGTCGTCTGCATCCTTCTGTTCTTTTTGTATTATATCCCGACCCTTCGCAGGCACAACGCCGGCTGCTACCGGCAGCCGCCGCAGTTCAATAAGAAAGGAGGCGACGACCGTGCGTAACGCGATCAAAACAGGAACGGCTCTTTTGCTGCTGCTGGCGCTGCTTTGCTCCGTTTTGCCGACGGCGTTTGCCGCCGACGTCTCAAATGCGGTCGAGATCGAGACGCAGGCGTCGATGGATCTGGATATCCCGACTTCTGAGGAAAACGAGACCGGGGCCGCGCCGGCTGAGGAAGCGGACGCGCCCTTCCGTCTCTTTCTCGATCGGTTCGGCGCGTTCAGCGAGTCTGCCGCGCAGAACGTATCAGACCGGGTCGCCTCGGTCCAGGGCGACGGCGAGCTTGCGGTCTTCATTCTGGAGGACGACGGGACCGTCGATTTTGACGATCAGACCGCCGCGCTCGACCGGATCCGGGAGATAAGCGGACATGACTTTCAGAATTCGGACGCGCTTGTTTTCGTTTGGCTTGTCATAGACGGCGAGGATGATAAAAAGTGGGTCTATTATACGGGGAAGTACGAGCTTGAACTGGAGCAGGACGATTTCAGGGTATCCTTTGACGTCCTCGAAGAGGGCTTCGAACAGATCTCGCATCAGGCGGGCTTTCTCGCCGCGGTCGACGTGCTGGAGGATCTGCTGCAGCTGAAGGACCGCGCCGGAAAGGACGAATACCTCGCGCCTTACTATGCGGCAAAGGAGAAGCCGTTCCGGGGATTTTTTGACGCGTCGGAGCTCTTTGCCGAATCGGACCGCCAGACCATCTCCGACCGCGTTTCGGCAGTAGCGGGAGACGGAGACTTTGCCATGCTCTTCGAAAACGCCGATCCGAATTTAGACCCGATGGATGAAGACGCGGTGTTTGACCACTTTCAAACGGTCTTCGATCATGATTTTGGGGAGAGGTCTTCCATCCTCTTCCTTTGGGTCGTCAACGAAAACGAAGACGACCGGCAGGTCGTCACGTACAGCGGAAAATATGAAGCAGAGCTCAAAAATGAGGATTTTCAGCTGTTTTGGGATGTGCTGAAGCGCGGGATCGATGCGTATGATTTTACGACCGGCCTGGCCGCCGCCGTCGGCGTGCTGGAGGATATGCTGCAGCTCAAAGACCTTTCTGACGCCGATTCGTATCTTTCCGCCTGTCAGCCCGCCAAAAACGCGCCGCATACCGCCGAATATCAGGATCCCGAAACGTCTTACCGCGCCGTGATCGCGGATGAGGCGGGCCTGCTCGCAGACGAAGACGTGGAGCGGGTGCTCGAATCGATGAAGCCCCTGTGCGCTTACGCCAATATCGCGGTCTATACCGTGGATACGCCGACGGCCATGCAGGATTATGAACGGGCGCGGGAGAAGCGCCGCGAGCTCTTCGGAGATAAAGAGAACGGCGCGGTCTTTATGATCGATATGTACCTCAGGCGCATCATCATCCAGCGCCGCGGCAACATGGAACAGTATTTCAGCAACGCCCGCGCCAACAATATCACGAACAACGTCTCTTCTCTCGCTAAAAAGGAGCAGTACGCGGATGTGTGCGTCACCGCCATGTCGCAGATGCTGAGCGTGATCAAAGGCGAACAGGTGCCGAGCTCCATGAAGTATATCTCGAACGCCGTGATCGCCGCGATGCTCGCGCTGCTTATCACCTTCGGCGTCGCCCGTGTGACGTCCTCCACCTTTGTGAAGCCGGTCGACGACGGCGCGTTCGTGGCAAGAGAGGATCTTACGCTCGGCGAATCGGTCGATAAGGGACTTGTGCGGGTCGAAAAGGTCTATTCGCCGCCCGCGTCTTCCTCTTCCTCCTCCTGCGGCTCCAGCTGTTCAAGCTGCGGCTCCAGCTGTTCAAGCTGCGGGTCGAGCTGCGGCGGCAGCAGCTTCTGATTGACAAAGACGGTCCCCGGTGCTATACTTTGTGCCGGATCCTGAATTCCGAAAAAAGGAAGTGTTTCCATGCCAAACGCCGTTACGCTGTACCCGAACGCGAGGTTTACGGCTTTCATTACCTCCGACAACCACATCGATCTTAAGCATTCCTGCCCCGCGGTGCCCGCCGCCTTTCTCACCGCCTCTCTGAAGGATTCCGCGAAAAGCGCGCGTCTGCCGGACGCCTACATCACGGTGGGCGATACCACCTCCCGCGGCGAGACCGGGAACTGGGAGCTGGCCGCGGAATGCTTTCGGGGGATAAAGCCCGCCCGGCATATCTTTCTCACCGTCGGCAACCACGACCTGTGGGGCGATAACGGCTTTGAAGCCGCAAAGGACAATTATCTCAAATATTCCAACGCGATCTGCGGAACCGATCATACCGGGACCTGGTTCTCCCATGAGGTGAACGGCTATCGGCTGATCTTTCTCGGGAATACCGAGGACGCGGGCTGCGAAGCGCACCTCGGGCAATCGCAGCTTGACTGGCTCGGGGCGGAGCTGGACGCCGCCGCGGGCAGGCCCGCCTTCGTCTTCTGCCACCAGAGCCTCAACGGCCGGCACGGCCTGCCCCGCACGTGGGACCGGGAGGAATCCGCCACCGACCCCATGGAGGGTGGGATCGGTACGGAATCGGATTCCGTCGCCGCGATCCTGAAGGCGCACAAAAACGTCTTCTATTTCAGCGGTCATTCCCACATGGGCCTTTGCGGCGAAGAGAAAAAACGCGCCGAGGGTTATGCGAGCTTTGAGCAGGAGGACGGCGTTACCCTCATAAACCTGCCGAGCCTTGCCTGCGGCAACCACCACGGCGATCTCCGCAGCCGCGGTCTCGGGCTGATCCTTGAGGTCTACGCCGACCGCGTCGTGATCCGCATGCGCGACTTTACCCGGCGGCGGATGATCCGCCGCGTAGCCGTTTGCGGCGGCAAGCCGTACTGGGAGCAGACGCTGAAATAAGCCTGACGAGTCCGCGATCGGATTCAAAAAAAATGCGATCCTTTCGCATACGGTAAAACGGGGAGCTTCGGACCTGTGTTATTGTCCGAAGATCCCTTTTTTTTATTTATATATACATCAAAAAAAAGTTTAATATTTCGGTGCTGATTCTTGCATTTGCTTAAGTGTGCTGATATACTATAAACGTATGCTTTCAGAAACTGTAAGGAGGCCCGTTCTATGAAGCGAACGAAGAAAGCGCTGTCCCTGCTGCTGACGCTGGCGATGGTTGTCGCCATGATGCCCGCGATCAGCCTTGTCTTCCCCGAAAAGGCGAAGGCGTATTCCACCTTCAGCAAACCCTATTCCACGGAGTATTACTATGCCTCCGGCACCAAGTTTATCAGCGCCCTCTGCGTCGGCTGGGACGGCAGCAGCCTGAGTACGATCGGTTCTCAGATGACGAACGCCGGCTGGACGAAATGCGCGAACTTTATCGACATGATGTCCTGGGACGGCAAGGGCGACATCATCGCGGTCGGTTACAAGACGACCACAGATCCCACGCAGGCCCTGACCGACGTCGAATTCTGGGATTCCGACGACGGCCATTCCAATTACAGCTACCACGGCAAGAACGTAAACTGGCCGGGCGGCAACACGGCGGTCGAAAACATAAACGGAACCAACTATACCGGCGTCAAGGATAAGAACACCGGCATCATTTTCCACCGTGTGGGCGGCGCGCCCATGACGGCCTACAGCAAAGACGGCATCGTGGACTGGTTCAAGGATTTCGGTTCAGGCTACGGCTATCAGTACCTCTGCGCAACCAAAAACCGCTCGGCCGGCGCCGCGATCACCGCGGTGGATTGCCGCACCGGCTCCGGCAGCGGGTGGACGCTCGCGACCTGCCTTGCCCGCGGCTGTACCGCGCACTGCTCGGCGCACGGCCATTCCTCGCGGTATATGGGGTATAAACGGCTGACGACCACGGTGGATTCGTCCACGCTCCGCACGAACTACACGAACGCCCTCAATACGTATAACAGCATCACGAGAAGCAATTATACGACGGCCTCCTATACGGCGCTCGAAAACGCGCTGACAACCGCGAGCAGTATCCTTACGGATCTGAACGACGGCTACACCACCTCCAGCCAGACGGCGATCAACAACGCCGCGACCGCTCTTTCGAACGCCCGCAGCGGCCTGCAGACGAATCTGTATCTGAAGGCCTCCACCAACGGCGGCGCTTCGGATCAGACCGTCGCCGTCACCGTTGGCACGGGGACCACCGGCTCCGTGGATCTCGGCAGCTATTCCGCCGCGAAGTCCGGCTGGAGCTTCCTCGGCTGGAACGCTTCCTCCACCGCCGCTGACGGCTCCAAGTCCGCCGTGTCCGTCGGCTTCAACAATACGTACTACGCCATTTTCAGCAAAACGCTGACGGGCACATTCCACTATCTGAACGCTTCCGCGGGCAGAACCAACTCCGCGTCCACTGTCACGATCTACAACACCGCGACCTCCGGCTCGGTCGCGTCTCCCGGCCTTGTGAGCGCAAAGTACGGCGATATCACCTATGCGCCGCTCGGCTGGCGCACGGACGATACCGCGGCCGCCGCGACCGTGGCGAACGTCGGCAGCAAGACCATGAGCGCGAACACGACCTACCGCGCCGTCTACTCCGGAACGCTCACCCTCAGCTACGATCTCGCGGGCGGCAGCGGTACCTTCAACAGCCAGACCGCCACCCAGTACCTGAACGCGGGGTCCTCCGCCCTTGCGGCTTCCGCCGCGAGCGTCACCGCCGCGACCGCTGCGCCCGCCAGAACGGGCTATGATTTCAGCGGCTGGACTGCCTCGAACGGCACGCTCGCCAACGGCAGGTTCACGTTCAGCAACGGCAAAAACGGCAAGCTGACCGCGACCTGGACCGGCTACCCCTATACCGTTTCGTTCTCCGGCAACGGCGCGACCGCCGGGGGCGTCGCGAATCAGAGCTTTGTGTACGGCGCCGCGCAGAACCTGAACGCCAGCAATCTGGAAAGAAAGCATACCGTAACCTATCAGTATAACAGCGGCGCGGCGGATACCTCCGCCACGGCTGCCGCCGTGTTCAACGGCTGGGCGACCTCCTCCGGCGGCGCGAAGGTATATGACGACGGGCAGAGCGTATCGAACCTTACGACGACCAAAAACGGCACCGTTACGCTTTTCGCGAACTGGACGCTCGGCTCCGTGATCCTGCCCACGCCCACGAGAGCGGGCTACGTCTTCAAGGGCTGGTATACCGATTCCGCGCTCACGAACCTCGCGGGCAACGGCGGCGCTTCTTATACCCCCACGGCCGACGCCACCCTTTACGCCAAGTGGGAGGCCGCCGATTATACCGTAAGCTTCAACGCCAACGGCGGCGCGGCCGTGCCGCAGCTCGGTTATAAGATCACCGATTCCAAGACCCTGCCCTCCACGTCTAAGGACGGTTATACCTTCAACAACTGGAAGGTGACCGCTGCCGACGGCAGCTGGACCGCGAACGC
>CADBOC010000209.1 GCA_902796175.1 Oscillospiraceae bacterium
GGCATGCCGTCGGACTTTAACAGGACCTGATCCTCGAGTTCGGAATTGTCGACCTCGATGTGCCCGTAGATGAGGTCGTCAAAGCTCGTCTTGCCCTCAAGCGGCATTTTCTGCCGGATGACGTAGGGCACGCCGTTTTTAAGGTTTTCCTCGATCTCCTCTTTGGAGAGGTCCCGGCAGTGGCGGTCGTAACTGCCCACGGCCTGCCCCGCGGCGACCTGCTCGGCGCGCATCCGCTCCAGCCGCTCCTCGGTGCAGAAGCAGTAATAGGCCTTGCCCTCTTTGACAAGCTGCTCGGCGTAGCCCTTGAAGATGCCCATGCGCTCACTCTGCACGTAGGGGCCGAATTCGCCGGGGCGGTCGGGGCCCTCGTCCCACGTAAGGCCCGTCTCTTTGAGCGTGGCGTAGATGACGTCCACCGCGCCCTCCACCTTGCGGCCCTGATCGGTATCCTCAATGCGCAGGACGAAGGTTCCGTTGTCGTGCCTGGCGGTCAGGTAGGTATAAAGCGCCGTGCGCAGGTTGCCCACGTGCATATAGCCGGTAGGCGACGGCGCGAAACGGGTAACGGGACCGCCCGCGCGGGGCGGGGCGGATCGAAGCTGTTCCATATGAAATCTTCCTTTGTTTTTATATTATTATTCAGTATAATACAGGCGTGAGGAAAAGTAAAGGGGTATTTCCTGCCTGCAAAACGAAAAATCAGTTATAGTACCTGAGCCACTTCACATAAAGCGCGGGCCACTGGTCCGCCAGCGGCAGGTTCAAAGCGAGATCCGCGCCGTGCGCGCCGTAGGGGAAGATGTGCAGCTCGCAGGGCACGCCCTTTCGGATGAGAGCGGAAGCCAATCGCAGCGAGCATTCGGGATTTACGGCGTCGTCCGCCGCCGTGTGCCACAGGAATACGGGCGGCATATCCTCCCGCGCCATATTCTCGGGGGAGTAAAGCTCCGCCAGCGTCTCGTCGCCGTCCCTGCCGAGAAAGTTTTCGCGCGTGCCCATATGGGTGATCGCGGGGTCGAAGGACGCCACCGCGTAGCAGGGCGCGGCGGTGTTGATGCGGCACGAAACGGCGTCGATCGCGTCGCCCCCCGTCTGACCGTCGTCAAAGCACGTCGCCGTCAGGCAGCAGAGATGCCCGCCGGCGGAAAAGCCCATCGTGCCGATGCGCTCGGGGTCAATCCCCCACTCCCCCGCCCGGTACCTGAGGGTGCGGACAGCGCGCTGGGCGTCCAGCAGCATAACGGGATAGGCGTAGGGCGCGACGCGGTACATGAGCACCGCCGCCGCGAAGCCGTTCGAGTTGAGATAGCGGGCGATCTGCCTGCCCTCCAGCTCCTCGCTTCTGCCGGCGTAGGCGCCGCCCGGGATCACCAGCACCGACGGGGCGTTCGTCTCCCCCTCGAGCGGATAGACCTCCATATACGGAATAAAATCCCCGTAAGCGGGGTCAAAAAGCGGAACGTTCTCTCTCTCCCATAACAAAACGGTTTCCATAAGACTGCCTCCTGCGTTCGTTCATACTGTGTTCATCTTTAACTATACCACACCCCCATGGCCCGGTCAAGCCAAAAATACACTTGCATTCCCGCGGATAAAATGCTATACTAACAGCGGCAA
The DNA here is from genome assembly GCA_902796175.1 of Oscillospiraceae bacterium. GTDB lineage: Bacteria > Bacillota > Clostridia > Oscillospirales > Acutalibacteraceae > RUG806. The sequence continues at coordinate 1,621 of CADBOC010000209.1, forward strand.
AAAGTAATCACCGAAAGGAGTCTTTCCAATGAACTATTCACGCGAAGTTGAAAACATGTGCGTAGTTACCAAGGGGCCCCACCACGGTCCCGCGCCCATCCCCGAAGAGGGACAGTGGATCCAGGCCAAAGAGATCAAAGACATCTCCGCTTATACCCACGGCGTAGGCTGGTGCGCGCCGCAGCAGGGCGCCTGCAAGCTGAGCCTGAACGTAAAGAACGGCATCATCGAAGAGGCCCTCGTCGAGACCATCGGCTGCTCCGGCATGACCCATTCCGCCGCCATGGCGGCCGAGATCCTGCCCGGCAAAACGGTGCTCGAAGCCCTGAACACCGACCTTGTCTGCGACGCGATCAACACCGCCATGCGCGAGCTGTTCCTGCAGATCATCTACGGCCGCACCCAGTCCGCCTTCGCCGACGACGGTCTGCGCATCGGCGCCGGCCTCGAGGACCTGGGCAAGGGCCTCCGCTCCATGGTCGGCACCA